>NC_009879.1:0-300000 GCF_000014345.1 Rickettsia canadensis str. McKiel
ATGACAAAGCTAATTATTCACTTGGTTTCAGATTCTTCCGTGCAAACTGCAAAATATGCAGCGAATTCTGCTCTTGCACAATTTACTTCCATAAAACCAAAATTATATCATTGGCCAATGATTAGAAATTTAGAATTACTAAATGAAGTATTAAGTAAAATAGAATCTAAACATGGTATAGTGTTATACACGATTGCCGATCAAGAACTAAGAAAAACATTGACAAAATTTTGTTATGAATTAAAAATCCCGTGTATTTCCATAATAGGTAAAATCATTAAAGAAATGTCTGTTTTTTCAGATATTGAAATAGAAAAAGAACAGAATTTTAATTATAAATTCGATAAAACTTATTTTGATACGCTTAATGCTATAGATTATGCCATAAGACATGATGA
Source organism: Rickettsia canadensis str. McKiel (assembly GCF_000014345.1). Lineage (NCBI taxonomy): Bacteria > Pseudomonadati > Pseudomonadota > Alphaproteobacteria > Rickettsiales > Rickettsiaceae > Rickettsia > Rickettsia canadensis. Next base: position 399 of record NC_009879.1, read on the forward strand.
TGGACAAATGCTTAATGAGTTACCGGAAGCTGATATAATATTAATAGGCCCTTCTAGGACTTCCAAAACTCCGACTTCCGTATTTTTAGCGTATAACGGTCTAAAAGCTGCCAATATTCCTTATGTTTATAATTGTCCTTTTCCCGATTTTATAGAAAAAGATATAGATCAGTTGGTGGTAGGACTCGTCATTAATCCAAATAGGTTAATTGAGATAAGAGAAGCTAGATTAAATTTATTGCAAATTAATGAAAATAAAAGCTATACGGATTTTAATATAATACAAAAAGAGTGTTTAGAAGTCAGAAAAATTTGTGAGCAAAGAAATTGGCCGGTAATTGACGTATCTACTAGATCAATAGAAGAAACGGCAGCTTTAATAATGCGTATATATTATAATAGAAAAAATAAATATAATAAATAAAAAGATTTTCATTATTTACAAGTAGAAGTCTATACTTTATAATTTTATTTATAGATGTTGTTCACATGGATCAGAAAAAACACTATGTCGTTCCTGCTTTCACAGCAGTTAACAATAAGAAAACAGAAAGTATAAATTTAAATTTCAATAGTTCTATATTTTCAAAATTTTTCTGAATTTCCGCATTTGTAGGAATAATATATAACCCATATGAACAATACCACAAAACATAGAGGACAAGTATGGCAAGTAACGTAAATGATAGCTCTTTTAAAAAGGAAGTATTAGAATCGGATTTACCGGTACTAGTCGATTTTTGGGCAGAATGGTGTGGGCCATGCAAAATGTTAACACCGATAATAGATGAAATCAGTAAAGAATTACAAGGCAAAGTAAAAGTACTTAAAATGAATATTGATGAAAATCCTAATACTCCTTCAGAATACGGTATTCGTAGTATTCCGACAATAATGTTATTTAAAAACGGTGAACAGAAAGATACTAAAATAGGTTTGCAGCAAAAAAGCTATCTTTTAGATTGGATTCATAAATTTGTTTAATATTTATTTTATGTCACTTAACCATTCAAAAGTATTGATAGAGATAACCGATGGTTATGTAGAAGGCATAGATACTCACAAAAGAGCTCAAGGTTTAAAACATTTTTTTTTAAAAAAGGGAGTTTCTCTTTCTCCAAATATACTCATATTAAATAATATTAATTTTTCTTGTTATGAAGGAGAAAAAGTAGCTTTTATAGGAACTAACGGTTCGGGAAAAAGTTCACTTCTAAAGCTAATCGCTGGAATATATCCTTTAAAATCAGGTACAATAAAAGTTCATGGAGATATTGCAGCAATTATAGATATGGGAGTTGGTTTTGAGTCAGAACAAACTGGTCGTGAAAATATAAAAATGTTAATGCTATATAATAATATGCTGGATAAATATAGCGAAAAAATTGAAAAAGAAATTATAGATTTTTCAGAACTCGGCAATAAAATTGATTTGCCTATAAAGATTTATAGCTCAGGTATGTTATCACGCCTTGCTTTTTCCGTGTCAATATTTCAAAATCCGCAAATCTTGTTACTTGATGAAGTTTTTGCAGCAGGTGATAGCTATTTTATAGAAAAATCTCTTAGTTTAATGAAGAATAAATTTAAAAACACTCCTATTTCAATAATAGTAAGCCATCAAGAAGAAATTATAAAAGATAATTGCGATAGGTGTATTTTATTAAAAGACGGTAATATTATAGGTGATGGAACCCCATTAGAAATGTTTAAAATTTATAATAGACTTCTTGTATAACTTGCTTCTAAGGGTAATTTGTGAGTCGATCCGGTACTCGAATTCTTCACGTATGTTTTCTAATACGCTGTTGTTCTGTGTTCCGTGTTATCCTCCTCCTGCAAATTACTCCTTATTAGCTACATTATATGCAAGGAGTCTAATGGAGAAACTCATAAATGATAAAGTATTTTTTTTCTAAAAAATACTGGCAGGCAATAGCATTATTGGTTAAAGCTTCTATAATTAGACAAAATAAGGATTCTTTTTTAGGTTCTTTATGGAGTTTAATTCAGCCTTTTATTCACATAATGGTAATTTCATATTTTTTCAGTTTTTTATTAAGACAACCAAGAGAATTTATGGTGATGAACTTAGTTGGCGGTCTTCCTTTATGGAGTTTTATAGTAAGCAGCCTAACGATTTGTTCAAGTTCTTTAGTTACACGTGATCAAATAATAAAAAAGGTTAGAATTTCTAAGACTTTTTTTCCTGTTTCAGATAGTTTAGGGCAATTATATAATTTAATTTGTTCATTTTCGGCAATGTATTTTGCTTTTATTTTATTATTTCCAGAAAAATTTTCTTGGCAAATAATATTTATGCCGGTATTAATTTTTCCTTTAATAATATGTGTGATTAGCGGCTCTATTGCAGTAGCATTTTTAACGCCGTATATTCGAGATATTCCGCAAATATTAAATGTTATTCTTGGAGTTATTTATTGGAGTATACCGATAGTTTATCCGTATTCGTTAATTCCGGAATCTAAAAGGATATATTTTGAGTTTAATCCGTTCTTTTTAGTTATAAGACCTGTACAAGCATTGGTGATTGACGGAACATTACCGGATATGATATTAATAGTTAAGTCTGTTATAGTCGCATTTATCACTGTTTGTATAAGTTATTTTATTTACAGACAATTTTCTAAAAGAGTTATTTATTATTTATGAAACTTGGTTTTAATCTAGATTTTAATGAATTAGATTTAACCGGACTTAAAAAATTAGATCAAATATTTTTAGATTATCTCTTTAAAGCTGATAGTTCTCTACATAAAGATTTAATATTATTTAGATCAACTCCTTTCTCTATTATTCCACAAGATTATTCTGAATTTTTGTTAAAAATTTCCCCTTATTTAGATGATTTTTTAGCAGAGTTATTTTGTATTTCAAAAGAAGTGATAATTTCAAGGCTGAAACATAAAGATTTTGATATTATTTATGAATGTAAAAGAAAATTTGTTCAGCGTATTGCCATAAAAAAATATCCACCGGAAAAAATAAAAAATATTGATTTTGAAGAGATATATTTAAAGCTAACTGATTTAATAGGTACAAATTTTACTTCTAGAGAATTTGCAAAACAAATAATTATATGGCAACAAGAGGAAGAGAGTTTCGTAGAAGAGTTAGACATAGCAGCACAATATGCAGCTTATATGGTTTATGGTCAATGTCATTCCAGCAAAAGTGTGAATCTAGAAAAACTAAGTCTGGATCCCTGTTTTTACAGGGATGACATAACAAACGATAGTATATTGTTCAATCTCCCACAAAAACTAGATAAAGAAAATCTAATAGACGATAAAAAAATATTAAAATATCAAAGGAATCAACGAATAGATTTTAATTATACTAATATCTTTTCAAATTTAGAGGAAGCTTTAAACAACTCTCATTATTGCATTTATTGTCATAAGCAGGATAAGGATTCATGTTCTAAGGGAATAAATGTCATCCGGTGGCCGCCCCGCCGCCACGGGATCCAAAAAAAAATTAAAAAAGACTGGATCCCGAGACTCGATCGCACAATGACAACCGGTTGTCCTTTAAAGCAAAAAATTTCTGAAATGAATTATGTTAAGGCACAAGGTTTTAACCTAAGTGCTCTTGCTATTATTGTTATTGATAACCCGATGGTTGCAGCAACGGGCCATAGGATTTGTAATGATTGTGTGAGAGCTTGTATTTATCAAAAGCAAGATCCGGTAAATATTCCTTTAATAGAATCTAATATTTTGGAAGAAACACTTAAATTACCTTATGGTCTAGAGATATATCTACTCCTTACCCGCTGGAACCCGCTTAATATTTATGCACCGCTTCCGAAAGAATCTACTAATTATAATATTTTAGTTACCGGTCTTGGTCCTGCAGGTTTTAGCCTTAGCTACTATTTATTACGGTCAGGTCACAATGTTACGGCTATTGATGGCTTAAAAATTTCTCTCCTACCTTTTGATGTTAATAAACCTATCAAATTTTGGCATGAATATAAAAGTTTGTTATCGGAAAGAATGGCAAGAGGATTTGGAGGGGTATCAGAATACGGTATAACTATTCGCTGGGATAAAAATAACCTTGATATATTGCGGCTAATATTAGAGAGAAATGATAACTTTAAATATTATGACGGAGTGACTTTAGGTAGCAATATAATGAAAGAACAAGCTTTTAGTTTAGGCTTTGATCATATAGCTTTTTGCATTGGAGCAGGTCAGCCGAAAGTTTTAGATATAGAAAATTTTGAAGCTAAAGGCGTAAAAATGGCTTCTGATTTTTTAATGACTCTGCAAAGCGGAGGAGCATTTTTAGAAAATTCTAATGCTAATATGCTAATTAGGATGCCGATTGCAATCATAGGAGGTGGCCTTACTTCAATTGATGCGGCAACGGAAAGTCTATATTACTATAAAATGCAAGTAGAGAGATTTTTTAAAGATTATGAGCTTGCTGTTCAAAAATATGGTAAAGATTATATAGAAAAAGATTTAACGGAGGAAGATAAAGAAATAGCTGAAGAATTTATTGCTCATGCAAGATTATTTAAAGAAGTTAAGAATCATGAAGAATTAAGAAAGCTTTTTAATAAGCTTGGTGGTAGCACCATCTATTATCGTGGAAAACTGCAAGAATCACCTGCATATAAGTTAAATCACGAAGAGCTAATATATGCTATGGCACTTGGTATTGATTTTAGAGAAAATATGCAGCCTTTAAGGATTAATACCGATAAATATGGTCATGTAGAGTCTGTGACGTTCAGTATCATCCCACGACTTGATCACGGAATCCAGATCCAGGGAAATTATCAGGACAATATTATGGATCCCGCGATTAAGTCGTGGGATGATACTGAAGTACTTAAAGCCAAAACCGTGATTATAGCAATCGGTATAGAAAATAACCTTGAACTCGATGAGAATAAATATAGTTATTTCGGTGATTGTAACCCTGAATATTCAGGTAGTGTTGTTAAGGCACTTGCAAGTAGCAAGGAAGGATATGAAAATATTAACAAAAGACTTATAAATAATAACCCTAGCTTTAAAGATAGTTACAGAGACTTTATAACGCAGCTTGATTATTTATTAATCAGCAGAATCCATAAAATAAATATTTTAGATGATAAAACTTTTGAGTTGGTGATTCACTCACCTCTTGCTGCTAAAAATTTTAAGTTTGGTCAGTTCTTTCGCTTACAAAATTATTCTGAAGATATTGCTAAATTAATAGAACCGTTAGCCTTAAGCCCTACAGATATTGATATAGAAAAAGGTTTAATTAGTTTTATAGTTTTTGAAGTAGGTAAGTCTACTAGTTTATGTAAAACATTATCTGAAAATGAGAAAGTAGTGTTAATGGGACCGACGGGCATACCACTAGAAATACCTCAAAATAAAAAAATAGTTATTGTTGATTCCAAAGTCAGTAATGTAAGCTTGTTGAAAGTTTTAAAAGAAAATAATAATGAAGTTATATTTTTTACCTATCCTGATATAAAAACCCGTAAATTGACTTCTGTGGATAGAGTAATAATTAATGCTTCTCCTGAAATAATAGAAGAATTGCAAAGTCTAAAAAATGAAATATTCGGTGAAAATACGGAGCTAATAGTTAGTGTTAATTCATCGATGCAATGTATGATGAAAGGAATTTGTGGACAATGTATACAAAAAGTTCGAGGAGAGCAGAAATATATTTTTGCATGTAGCTGTCAAAATCAGAAAGCAGAAATAGTTGATTTTGAGAGTTTAAAAACTCGTTTACGCAAAAATTCTTTACAAGAAAAAATGAGAAGATTAGTTTGATAAGTAGTCATAGCGTGTCTTAAAACCACGGTATCTAGAAAAACAACTTATAATATAGCATTTTTCTAGTTTTTACTGGATTCTGCGATCAAGTCTCGGAATGGATAGAATATATAAATCACTTTTCAAAATGGCAAAATGCTCTACTACTATCTTGATTAAGAAAATCAATAATTTGCATTACTATAGAATTATTTTTATACTTCTCTGCAACTTGTTTAATACGCTCAGCAAAATTACCTTCGCTTGAAAAGATTTCTTTGATAGCCTTTAAAGCACTTAAAGACTCTGCTTTATCAAATCCTTTTCTATTCATACCGATTAGGTTTAAACCCTCAAGTACTGCACGTTTACTACTTACAAGTCCGAACGGTATTACATCTGATCCGACCGGTGATAGTCCGCCGATCATCGAATATTTACCGATTCTAGCATATTGATGTACGGCAGACAGCCCGCTGATTATTACATAATCACCTACCTCAATATGACCTGCTAGGCTTACGTAATTGGCAAATACTACATTATTTCCGATTTTACAGTCATGGCCGACATGAACACCGACCATAAATAAATTATTATTTCCTATTCTTGTTATCATTCCACCGCCTTGGCTTCCTGCTTGCACCGTAACATATTCTCTAATAGTATTATTAGAACCGATTATCGTGCTTGATCTCTCATTAGCATATTTTAAGATTTGCGGTGGTTGACCAATTGATGCAAAAGGATAAATAATCGTATTTTCACCGATTTCAGTAATCCCTTCAATTACCACATGAGATTTTAGTTCTACATTATCATTAAGTACTACTTCAGCACCTATAATACAGTACGGACCAATTTTTACATTTTTACCAAGATTTGCACCTTCGGCAATTACAGCTGTAGGATGTATATTAGAATTTGACACTATATTCCTATGCTTTATCTTTAATCATTGCGGTAAATTTACTTTCTGCGGTTATTTCACCTTCAATTTTAACTGTACTTGAAAATTTCCATACATTGGCTCTTTGCTGATCAATAACAGTATGGATATGCATAGTATCTCCAGGCTGCACAATTCTACGAAATTTTGAGTTCTCTATTGTCATTAAAAACACTTCTTTATTCTTAGTAGAACCTAAAGATTTAGCAACTAATATAGCTGCAAGCTGTGCCATAGCCTCAACCATTAGAACACCAGGCATAACAGGTCTTGCCGGAAAATGCCCTGTAAATTGTGGTTCATTAACGGTAACGTTTTTAATACCTAGTATTGATTTGTTAAGATCAATTTCAAGTACTCTATCTACTAATAAAAATGGATAGCGATGAGGTATTAAATTCATAATTTCCGTAATATCCATCATTTATTTAGGTCTCTTTTTTATTAATTGTTTCATAATAATAGATTGTCTATGCCAGTTCATGATATGAACTGCAGGACTGCCGCCGACAATTTTACCTGCCTCTATATTTTGTGCTACGCCGCTTTGTGCCGCTACCTGTACCTGGTCGCCTATATTTAGATGTCCAGCGATTCCTACTTGTCCTCCAAGAGCACAATATTTTCCAATTGTGCTACTACCTGCTATACCTACTTGTGCTATGATAATAGAACCTTTACCTATTTTTACTCCATGTCCTATTTGTACTAAATTATCTATACAGCATAAATCTTCTATAATTGTATCTTGAAGTGACCCTCTATCAATAGTAGTGTTCGCACCGATTTTGACATTATTGCCGATTTTAACTATCCCTGTATGAAATATTTGATGATGTACACCTTTTTCAGTAGAAAATCCAAACCCGTCTTGTCCTATTTTTGCACCTGTGAGTATTACAACGTCGTCGCCTATAATTGCATAATTTATTGAAACATGTTGCTCTATTCTAGCGTTTCTGCCTAGGTTTACGCCTCTACCTATAAAACTTCCAGCTTCTATAATACTATTATCACCTATAATAACATCGTCTTCAATAACTACATTGTGACCTATATAACAATTTTTTCCTATAATTGCTGAAGCTGCAACAATAGCTGATTTCATTATTTTAGCAGGATATGATTTAATAGGAGCATAAAAAAAATCAATCAATTTGCCGTAAGCAAAATACGAGTTCTCAGCATGTATTAAAATGGTATTTGGATTTACTTCTCCCTTAAAATTTTTTGGCACGATACAAGCAGCAGCGTTAGTAGTTTTTAAAAATTCGGAATATTTTGTGTTACTTAAAAAGCTAATATCGTTTCGGGAGGCTTCTTGCAAAATTTTAATATCATGAATAACTATATCTTCATAAATCTTAGGATGCTCTATAATATCGTGCAAAAAATCTATAATTGTCGTTAGTTTTCGTGGTCCTAGATTTTTATAAAAATTACTACTTGCCATATAAAACTTCAGCAAAAATGGTGGTGGCCACGATTGGAATCGAACCAACGACACAAGGATTTTCAGTCCTTTGCTCTACCAACTGAGCTACGTGGCCATAATAATTGAATGTCATTCCCGCGGGGAAGCGGGAATGACATTTTACTCAGAAAGAAACATAATTTAAGCTTATAATATATTAATCGTCTTTTGTCTATTCTTAATTAGTAATATTAGACAAAAATACCTAATATGATATTATACGAATTTATTTTATAACGGTTGTTATGATCAAAATCGGTGATATTGTACTTTCTTCAAATATTATACTAGCTCCAATGTCGGGTGTTACGGATTTGGAATTTAGAAGATTAGTAAAAAGATTCGGTGTAGGGCTGGTAGTTTCTGAAATGGTTGCAAGTAGAGCAATGATTGTGGAATCTAGACAATCGCTACAAAAAAGTGCCATTATGCGTGATGATGCAACAAGTGCTTGCGTGCAGCTAGCAGGCTGTGAACCGAATGTAATAGCAGAAGCTGCCAAAATGAATGAGGATATGGGTGCAAAAATTATCGATCTTAATTTTGGCTGTCCAGCGAAAAAGGTAGTAGAAGGTTATTCAGGTTCGGCTCTAATGAGGGATGAGCAGCTTGCAGCTAAGATTTTTGAAGCAACAGTTAAAGCAGTAAAAATTCCGGTAACGGTTAAAATGCGTATGGGATGGGATGATCAAACAAAAAATGCTCCGACTTTAGCTAACATTGCTGAAAACTCAGGTATTCAGATGGTTACCGTTCACGGCAGAACAAGATGTCAATTTTACTCCGGTAATGCCGATTGGGATTTTATACGATCAGTTAAAGAAGTTGTAAATATTCCGGTTATTGCTAACGGTGATATTACTAATTTTACTAAAGCAAAAGAAGCCCTACAAAAATCCGGTGCGGACGGTATTATGATCGGTAGAGGGGCATATGGCAAACCTTGGCTTATTTCACAGATCGATCATTACCTTAAAACAGGTGAAGCAAAACCTGCTCCCTCTATAGCAGAGCAGCTAGATATTGTAACAGAGCATTATGAGGCAATAATTGATTATTACGGCGAATCTGTAGGCGTACCTATTGCTCGTAAACATATTGGTTGGTATAGTAGCGGGCTACCTAATTCAGCAGAGTTTAGAGGTGCTGTTAATTTAATGAACGATTCAGTTGCGGTAAAAGAGAAAATCAAGGAATTTTATACGAGTATTATAGATACGAGATAAATGAAAAGAATTTAAGTTTTATTTTTATAATATATATTTAAGCTATTCTAAGTAAGAAAGCAATAATTATAATTAATTACAAACCGGTATTTTTGCATGTAATTACTGAAAATAAGCAAATGAAAGTTGTTATTTGTTCTTATTTAAGTAATGAAAAATCATATTTCGTTTTAGTAGATTCGAATTCTTTTAAAACTTAGCTAGTCCTACAAGAACGGGTAATTTTACCTACGAATAAAGTAGAAAAACAAAATCTTCTAAAAAATTAAATAAAACTCCGTATATTTAAGCTTTAAATAAATATAGCTCTGTACCTTATATATAAACAAAATTACGGTGCTACGAGTAGCATGTATAAAGTAAAAGGACAATTTCTTACAATTGAGTGGTTCTTATATAGTATGAAGAATATGAGAAATTTAATCAGCTTGAAGATATGTATTGGACAATGCAAGTAAAAATGATTTGTCTTTAAAGTAAGGATGGCTAGTGTTTTTTATCAGAGAAAGAAAGTAAGGATTTTTTAGATAAGATATTAAAGGAATATATAATTCAATTTTTTAGAAAGGCTTTGATCTACCGAATAGCGGAGAATTTTGTAAAAAATCAATAAGGTAAGATTCTTATGAATTTTCTTTATAATTTGTTATAATACTACACAAACGTTTGTTTTCATCTAATACCTCTAGGTTTACCTCAATTAAAGTAGTGGGCAGTAGGTGCTTAATTATTTGAGACCATTCTATTAAAATTAAATTACCGTTTAACGCCTCTTCAAATCCAAGCTCATAGATTTCTTCAGGTGATTTTAGACGATAAAGATCGTAGTGATAAATAGTGAAGTTAGAGGCTTTGTATGTTTGGAGTAAATTAAAAGTTGGGCTTATAATGCTTGTATTTTCACCGCAAAAATATTTAATAATTTCACGACAAAAAAACGTTTTACCAGAACCAAGATCACTGTTAAGTAAAACTATATCATTTGGTTTTAAGTTTTGTGCAAAGCGTTTTGCAAGATTCTTTGTCTCTTCTTCATTATTTAAGTTTATAAACATTTTTTAACTTGATCAATTATCTGTAAATATTGATTTTGAAAAGTGTTTGAATTAATATTTTTTACATTCCAGTTTTCGCTATTTAATATTATTATTTTAGTATTTAATTTGTCATATAGTTGTGAAGTTTGTTTATTACTTAAAACAAGGCATTTGTTATTAGAACCTTTAATTAAAGCTTCTAAATTACTTATATATTGAAGGCTTTTTTGACTTTCACTATATAGTTTTGCAGTTTTAATATTAGTATTAAGAAAAAAATACTCTGTACTATCACTTAATAAAATTACGTCTTTTAAACTAGCAAGCGCATTATTTTTAATTTCTTTTAGCTTGTTTAATTCTTTAAGTGCTGCTGAAAGATTATTATTAATATCTTCTTGTAGCGCAGGAAACTTCTCACTAAATATTTGTGCAAATTCTTGTAATAAAATCGCAGAATTATTAAGATCAAGCCAAATATGCCAATTATCTTTTATAGAGGTTAAAGATTTAATATCACTGATTTTTATAATATTTTGGCTATGATTATCAATTAATTTTTTAGCAAAACCGTCAAATTGTTCATTAATATAAATAGCTATATCCGCATTTTTAACTTTTGCTAAATCACTAGGTTTTAAATTATAATGATGAGGACAATCGCTACTAATAGCTAAACTTTTTATATCTGCTTTATCCTTAACAAGCATTGAAACAATACTAGCGATTGGCGTAATGCTTACAACTATCTTAGGTTTAGCATAACTAGCAAAGCTGAAGAGTGTAAAGAATATTAATATTATGTATGTCATTCTGCGACTTGATCGGTGTTATTGCAGGTTACCAATATCATTCCATCGTTCCTTTATTTCATTCCCGTGGAAGCAGGAATCAAGAAACAAAGTAAAGCAATTTCTATTTTTCATATTTACTCCTTTTTATTACTGGATTGCTGCTTCCGCGGGATATCACACGTAACAATTCTAATTTACTAGGTTTAAAATCATGCTCTATCCAAAAATTTTTTAGATATTCTAATTTTGCACCTATCTCTTTTTTCTCTATATTCATATTTAACAAATTATTACCGTTTACTTGGAATTTAGGACGTAACACTGCATCATATTTACGTATAAATTCTTTTACTTGTAGATAATCTAGTTTACCTATTATGCTAGCAGCTAATAAATATTCTTTATAATTATTTTTTTCTAACCAAATTTTCTTCATATTACATTCAGTGTCATTCAGAAAGTTTGTTATTGATAATATTTGCATTGCCTCATATTTTGAGAATTTCCAATCTAGAAAAACCTTTAAGTTTAAATCTTTTTGATTATATAATAAGAGTGCATATCGAGTAGCTAATTCTAATTTAAAATCATTTGCCTGCTCAAAGAATTTTATTTTATAATTTTGTATAGAAAATATTAATTCTAATATTCCTATTTCAAACATAGCTTCTAAAATTTGTGCTGCTCTTTTTGAAACAATAATTTTATTCATTTCGCTTTTTATTCGCTCTCTTGATAAAGTTTTTAAGCCGTATTTTAAAACTTTACATGCTTTTAAACCTTCATGATCAAGCTGATTAGCATAATAGCTAGAAAAACGAAAGAAGCGTAGAATTCGTAAATAATCTTCTTTAATTCTATTTAGAGCTTCCCCTATAAATACAACCTTTTCCTGCTGTAAATCCTTAAACCCGTCAAAATAATCATATATCTTGTTCTTAAAGGGACAATAACTTAAAGCATTAATAGTAAAATCTCGTCTTGCAGCATCTTCGGCAAAATCATTTGTGAATACTAATTTGGCATGTCTGCCGTTGCATTCAATATCTTTTCTAAGAGTTGTAATTTCAAATTTTTCCTTATCTAAAATAGCTGTAATCGTACCAAATTTTAAACCAGTCGGGATAGTTTTTATTTTAGCTCTAGATAAAATATTTATTACTTCACTTGGTATCAAAGTAGTATCTATATCAATATCGTAGCTATCCTTTTTAAGTAGAGCATCTCGCACGCATCCGCCTATAAGTCTTGCTTGTCCTTTTTCATTTAATAGGCTCAAGATTTTTTTATATCCTTTTGAAGAAATTTTTAATGTTTTTTGTATAATTTGCATTTTTTATAATGAATATATTTTGAGTAAGATAATTCAATTTCTTTGAACACATGATTATTTTAATTTTTATTGATAATTAATTATATTCTAATATAACAAAAACTCTACCGACATAAATTACTAGTTTATTTTCCTTATTTTTAACACCGACAATCATATGATTTGCATCAAATATTAATCCCGGCTTTGGCTAGTAAAGCATAAATATAAGAGATATTGCCATGATTACAAGACCAAGTAAACGCTAATAGGTTTTTCACATACAAAATCCAAAAAAAGCCGAATAAAAAAAGTAAAATACTAAAATTGTAATATAACTGAAATACTATACAGCATCAGGTAAACTAAAATAGGCAGCAGATTATTATATCAATAAAGAATCCCATAAGCTTTAGTATATAGCTATCAAACCCAATCATGGTAAAAGGCAGAGATAAAGCAAGCGATATAAGGAAAAAAGAATGAGATTAGTCGGTACTCAGTAAGTAGAAAATATGAAGAATTGGTTAATTACTACAGGTGCCGTTATGATGCTTGCTAAGAATCTTGAATAAATATTTGAAGCTGTATAAAATTTATTGCTCTGAAAATGCCTTTCTTATTGCCAAGTAGCCATGAATTCTTTAAGTAAGATTCTTCATAACCGGTAACACGCTATAATACCGCAATAAAAGATAATTAGAAACTTGGATAAAAATATATTCAAGGTTTCACATATTATAAAGGCCTCAATTGTAAATGAACGAAGAGGAAAGCAAGAGCGTCTGAGTAATAAAGATTGTAGCAGTAATAAAAGCACTCGTTGCTGCTAACATACCGCTTAGCTCTAAATAACCAAAGCTACCTACTAGCGAATAATAAGCAGAGATTAATTTTATATTGAAATTATATGCTAAATGATTTGAATGATTTAATAAAAATCTTGTAGTAAGGAAAACAATTATGACTACTAAAGATAAATGCAAACCTGATTTTAGTAAGCTAACTTCAGTTTTTGTCAATCACCATTAGATATCTTCCAAAATTCTACTTCTAGAGGTAATTTGTGTGTCGACCTGATACTTGTATCCTCACGTACACTTTTGTACTACGCTGTGGTGTTGCTTGTGTCTACTACAAATTCCTCTATAAGCGAATTTGGGAAGATATTTATTAATTTTTTCGATTTTAATATTATTTAATACTACTTGTCCTCCTATAATAGTCGGTTTATAGATTCTATATTGCTGTTAATTTCTATGATTATTGGTTTGTAAAGAGTTTTTCTATGTAAATTTATCACATGATATTTAGAGATAAATATGCCAAAAATAAAAGCAATAATCATCTAATAAGTAAAATGAAAAATATGTTAGAATTTCTAGTAAAAGTTAATATTAAGCAAATACAAAAAATGATAAAAATTGTTGTAAATGAAAGCTCAAAATTAAGCATAAATAGCTAATAATACCGTAAATATAAAATACTATTTAAATTATTATGTTTTGCTTCTTAAGTTTTTTAAAATATCATAGCATTTTCAATTAAAAGCTAAAATACGCTATATATCATATCCATATAATATTTTCAATAATGAGAACAAAATTCTCTTATAATTAAAAGTTAAGGTAAATATATTATATTGCTTTTTATTAACTTATTTATTAACATCCCCAACGTTTATGTCTATAAAATAATTAATTAAAACTGAGGTATTTATAATGAGTACGTTAATAGAACAAAGCCAACTACAAAAATCAAGATTTTTAAAATATTCTCTGCTTGCCTCTATCTCAGTAGGGACAATAATTACATTACCTTTTGAGGGTATGGCGAGTAGTGAACCTATTAATTTAGATATTATTGAAAGAGGAGATAATGGTTTATTACAACCTGTTATAAATAATAAATTTGAGCGTGCTAAATCTTTTGCTACTGCTGGTAATAAGAGAAAAAGACCTCCTACTAGAAGGAAAATATTAGTAGGCAATGAAACAACAGAACAAAATCAAAATATTGATACTTCTGAACCGATAGAGCAAACAGCTCAAAAACCAGAGATTATAATAACAGTATCTTCACCTACTGTTAGCCCAACTTCAGGTAGCTTTGTCACTGCACCTAACACCTTAAATACTACACCAATATTCTCAACTCCATCAACATCACCGGAACATATTTATACTACAGCACCTGGTACTCCGTATGATGAGCCTATCCCGCATGCTACTCCAAATAATCAATATGCAGTAGCACGAAGATTATCGTTTAGTGAGCCGCAACAGATAGAGCAGCCTACTACACTGATTAAACCCACAATGTCTCCAAAACCGACCACACTTGAAATTACAGCAGGAATTGTAAATCGCATATCTACACATAATGAAAACGCAAAAAGAAAGTTAGGTATGATAACGGCAGCTATTGAACAGACATCAGGTAAAAAAGCTAAAAAATCAGCTCAAAAAAAAGCTCCCGTTGCGGAAGTATCGACAGCTGGACCATTCTTAAATCAGCAGCGACAACTAGATGTGCTTACTCAAAAGCAGAAAGTCAATGCTGTTAGACAAGCTGCAGTTAATAAAAAGAAAAGGAGAGAAAATGAAGTAAAAAGAAATAGTACAGATGTAGAAAAACTGATAACTCAAATGAATCAAGTTCAATTAGAACAAAATCAACGACGTATTGCTGCAGAACTCCAAAGAAAAGCAGAGACATCAACTAAACATGTAACAATAAAGAATAAAAATAAATCAAAAGCAGATAAAGTTAGACAAGAAAAAACTTTTTTGCAGAAAATACACTTAACTAAGACTGAACAAGAAAAGAAAATTGCTGAAGACAAAAATGCTAGAGCCGCAGCAGAAAAGGTAAGAAAAGAAAAAAATAAACAAGCACAAAAGGCTGAAGAGATAAGCAATATAAAATTGAAAGTTTCAGAGCAACTAATACAAATGTTGGATTATAAGGCAAAATTGCAGGAAAAATTGCAGGAAGTAGAAAGAATAGAAGCAAAACATGAAGTATCAGTAATAAAAAAAGAATTAAAAAATATAGAAAAATTAGTAAGTAAGGCAGCAAAAGTAGTAAATAATGCAGAAACAGAAACAAGTAGAACAACATTACAAGTCATGCAAGATAAAATGAATGGTTATTCTGAACAATTAGATAAGATAGAGGAAAATCTAAAGTTATTAACTCCTATTGTTTATAGTTCTAATGATTCTACTTATAAGCAGCCACCAAAAGCGAAGCCAATCATGCCATTAACTAGTGGAGTTCAGGGAATTTTAGGTAAACAATTGCAACTTGAGGAGAAATATGGATACTTAGTGCCAAACCAAACTCAGCCGCAAACTTATACAACAGTGTTACCTAATCAAGAAGTAGCAGATCCTAAAAGGATGGATTCAGGCTTTGTGAGTTTAGATAAAGAAACAGATGCAGATGTTGGATTTAATACAAGTTGTGGTAAAGGTACAGATTGTACACAAGTTGGCCAAGAACTTTCGTTTGAATTGCCTACTTTGAAAGTTTTGGGGTATCAAGATAATATTAATCAGACATTAGACACAATTGCTAGAGCAAATAGTATAGAACGTCCTATATTATTTCAGAACCTACTCAAAGATTTAGAAAGAAGAAAACAAGAAGCTAAGATGGTAGAAGAGCAAGCTATTATGCATGTAATAAATAATCCAAATGATGATCAAGCAAAAGAACAAGTAGCATTAGTGGATAAATTATTGGAAAAATATAATACGGATATAAAATTAGTTAGAAAAACTTTAGAGGATAACAAAGAAAATAATAGCAGAAATAATGTAAAAAAACCATTAGAACGTCTAGTATTTGAAGCAAAACTTCCACCTATAAGAGAATATGATGCTTTATGTGAGGAATCCCAAAAAGTGATTGCTTCTAAGAGAGCTACGGAAGAACTACGTAACCAACGTGAAGATGATCCAGAACTTGAGAAATTAGCTATAATAGAATATATGGAGGTACAGAAAAAACAGTCACAGTTAGAACAAGATATAAAAGCCATAGATCCTTTATTTCAAGCTGCTATATATTCAGACTCAGAGCTATCACGTGAGCTATCACGTTCTTATTCAGTTGGTGACATACTTAGCAATACAGAATCAAATCTATCCCACTCATCATCAGTTAGTAGCTTAAATAATTTAAGCAGTTCTAATGTTATGAAATTAGAGGAATTAAAATCTAAATATGAAAAAATATCCAATGATTATAAAGCTAAGGAATTAGAATTAGATGCTTTAAATCAAAATGATCCAAAATTTAAGGAATTAATGCTCGAAGTATTTGCAATGTCGAAAGACAAGATTTGGTTAGAAGGGGAAATAAAGCATCTAGAGACGCAATTTGAACCTAATATACATTCAGCTGAGGGTAAGCCAGTGTTTTCACCTGACAGCATAAACAGTGTATTTAGTGGTGTTGATTATATTAATACAAATGATCCAACAAAATTAATCGAAAATAAAATAGCTGCTTTGCGGATATATCAAATGGCAGTAATAGTTAAAAGGCAAGAACTGGAACAATTGCCAAGTACAAGCTCAGGAGCTGATCAAACTGCTCAGCAGATTAAAAAGCTGCAAGAAAAAGAAGTAATTATGCACGATGCTATAAATGCATGTATAGCAGATCCATCAAAATTAAATAATGTTTCTTTTGAAGAAATAAAAGAAGCACTTAAGAAATTGAGTGCAGGGATTCCCGAATCAGTTATTAATGTTCTTGAATCTAAAGCCCAGGAAGATCCTGAAGATATTTTGAATGGATTAACATTACAGGAAATGTTAAGTTCAAACAATGATACAACTATAGATTCTTTGCCATCAGGAAAGGAACAATCATCAGAAGATGAAGAGGTAACAAAAGCAGGTATTCAAGAAGTAGAAGATAAGCAATTACTTGCACTACCTGTATCAAGTAATGAGTATGCATTAGCATTAAGTGACGATAGCGAAAAGGAATGTTTAGTGTTAAGTGATGGTAGCGAAGATGAAGATGACGATAATGACTCAGGAATAGATTCAGAATCTGAAGAAGGAGTAGTAGATCAATTACTTGATTCTAGAGAGGATAATCTTAAAACAACAGAAGTTAATACAGTTATTTCTCTTAAACAGGAAGTAATAGAAGAGACAAAAAAGAGTATTGCAGCAATTGCTCCTACCCTTAATCAAGGAGTTCAAGTTGTTAAAAATATAAGTAAGTCTATTCTTGGTGCAAGGTTAGATTCCTCTGAAGCTCTTACTGCCGTTGCAGCAGGTGATGAAGAAGAGTCTCGTATAAAAAGAGGTTTGTGGATGCGTGGTATGTATGGCACTAATAATCATGGACGTGTTAACAATATGACCGGTTATAGAGGTATTAATAAAGGTACTACTATCGGGTTTGACTTTGAAATCGACAATAATATTGTAGGTATAGCTTATAGTAATGTTTATTCAGTATTTAAATTTAAAAATAGTAAAAATAATGACAAAGAATTTATTAATAGTCATGTAGTTTCTATTTATGGACAAAAAGAATTACCGAAGAATTTTGTAGCACAAGCTTTAGTATCTGCTTCTAAAAACTTTATTAAAGATAAGACAACTTATTCATATGGTGATACTAACATTAGAAGTAATGTAAAGCATCGTAATCATAGTTATAATGCGGAAGCATTACTAAATTATAATTATCTTGTTAAAAACAATCTTGTTATTACTCCAAATATTGGCTTAAGATACGGTAAGTCACGAGATGGGGTATATAATGAAATAGGTATTAACGTACAAGAAATAGCTCTTACAATGAAAGAGAATAATATATTATCCGGAATTATTGGTACTAAAGTTAAAGTACCTTTGAAAGATGTTTTAAAATTTAATAATTTAGGGCTAATATTCCAAGGAGCTGTAGAACATAATTTTAAAGAGAAAACCCAAAGAATAAATAGAGTTATTAAAATATTAGATAATACATTCAAGCAGTATTATCTAATACCAAAACAACCAAAAATATCCTATAATTTAGGAGTAGGGATTATGGGGAGTATAAAAAATACTACTATTTCTTTAGATTATAATTATTACCTAAATAAACATTATCGAAGTCATCAAGGTAGCGTTAAGCTTAAGGTAAACCTATAATTTTATACTTGCAATATTTGCAAAGGTGTTATATAAAACTTCTAACTGTCATCCCGTGATTGTAGCCACGGTATGACACTTTAATACATTTACCAGTCTACTTATACATTAAGGCCCCTTCGTCTAGCGGTTAGGACACCACCCTTTCACGGTGGGAACACGGGTTCAAGTCCCGTAGGGGTCACCATTCTCTATTTTCCTATAAATTAAGATTATTGAGGTAATAATTATTACCTCAATAATCTTAATTTAGATTCTAATTATAACTAGAAATTAAAAAAACATTAATCATAAAATAATAGCTGAAACTAATAACTTTTAATGCTTTAAAAAATTTAGTTGAAAACGTAAATTTCAATTAGAGCTACACAATACAGCTAATAAAATCTTATGAAGTATATTTATGAAAGCAGGTAAGTTTTTTTAATCCAGTTAACTATTCTCAAAATATAATTATAATCTATCTTTTACCGGTTATTCGTTAGGTGCTTGGTTTGCAGAGCTTAGTTTATATTTTGGTCATAGAGATTTTAATTATTTAAAAGCAATAGCTTTTGATAGTCTGGGTTCTGCAAAAATTATGGATAACTTTAAATCAAATGTTTATATTCATGGTCATAAAACTGATTGTGATGTAAGAAATCTAAACATAACAACTTATTTATCTACAATGAATTTTGTGAATATTTGCAACCTGCATATTCATAAAGCATATAAACTATTCCCTAAAATTACCGCAGCTGAATATAGCAGTAAAATAAATAAAGCTATATCTATTAAAAATTATATTCCTCTACTATCATTAACTGGTGACTTACTTGATTCAATGCTAGATAGTTTTGATCACGAAACAGGTAAACCTATAAAATATGAGAAAATATTAGATTGGCCTTGCATAGAATATGATCCTAAAGATGACACATTAGGTAAGAAAGCAATAGATAAGGTGCTTAATTTTATACCTGTTAATAGTATTGATTAAAGATTTTGGAAGTAAATTAATACATAGAAATATTATAGCACAACATTGGGAGGTTTAGACCAATTTTTAATAGTAAGAATATCACCGGTGTGGACAATTTTAGAAGTTTATAAGCATTTAGAAAATGATTCTGCACAAGGATAACCATCAAAAAAAGATATAATATCTGCTAAAGATCAATTTAAACTTTCTTACAAAGGTCCATTACCGCTAGCAAGAAGTAAATTTGTCTACTGATATAATAAATAAATGAAGTAGTGATTGGTTATTTAGGGCAACTAGCAGAATTAAACCTTTTGAAGCAAAAGAAATATGAAAGATCGAAATGCTTACACTTCTGACTATATAAAAACATAAACAGTAATTTACCTCCTTTATCAGTTTATAGTCTTATTATTTGTAAAAAAGTATTGTAAGAAATATTTTAAGTAAAGAGCAATGTGTAATAATTAGTGTTTTTGCCGGAACAGGTAAAGAGTACGCTAGCTATCATTGTAAACAAAGAGAAGAAGCGAAGAAAATAGTACATTTTATTAATGTAGATTTCGCATATAAAATCCTTGAAGCATATAGATTAACTTGCCAAAGAGTTTACTATTTACTTAAACAGATGAAAGGGAAGAAGACATAATAAGATGGTAATACTTTCATGTACTAATTGGTACATGAAAGTATTACCAATTTAATTCAAATACATTATTTATTTTTGATAACGTAGAAATCATTTATATAAAGACATTGAGCATTATATTAAAGGTATAATGAATATATCTAAAGATTAAAGCACAAACAATAATTACTACTAAAAATAATAAATAAAGTGATGATATAGAAAATATTACATTAGAGCCTTTTAACCAAGATGAAGCAAATTGAGAGAAATCTTTAGGGAACAGGTTAAGTAATAAAGATATTAATACTTTATTAAAAGAACGTGGTGATAAAGAGTCCGTATGACCATTTCAATTATTGAAAGTGGTAGTGTATTAAAGTAAAATCAATTACTTAGATCCTGATTTTTCAGCATAGATTTTTTTTAAAAGAATTAATAGATGAAGCTACAATAATCTATAAAAATATTAGAAGCATTGTCATTAATGAATATTATGTGAGTTTGAAGAAACATTAAAATATCACAAAAAAGTATTAAAAATATTTTAAAAATTATATCATGATAAATATCATGATATTGCAAGGTCTATAAAATAATATCAAAGAAGCTTAAGGAAATGATACAAACAGGCAATAGTAATAAACAAGCTTATTAAATGTTTATACAAACTTCAGGTTTAGATTATTCTAGTACTAAGGATAAAAAGTTATCTTGAGGTACCAGAATTTATAAGAAATAATGAAATTAGAGAATTTATATTATAAAGAGGCGATTTTGAGGAAGTTACATTAGAAATTAAACAAAAATTACAAAAAAATTAAATATTTATTAATGTTGTTAAAGGGAAATAGAGTAGTTTTGCGATTTTAGGAAATTGGGGAGTGAAAGGTTATTTAAGTGCTAATTACTTAGTAAAACAATTAAGGGCTTTATCTAATGCTAAGAATATAGAAAAATAGCCCCAAAATGTTGTGTTTTGAAGTAATTGCTTAGGAGCGGTTAACAGCTCTAATAAAAACTTCACTTGTGTAAAAGAATTTACTAGAGCTTATTCTGAACTACAACAAAGATAACAAATGAGCATCCTAAATATTGTATTGACGGATATTAGATATTACAGATCTGTGTCAAATTGCTAGATAGTAGTTAGTGTATCTATGTAACTTTATTATTATGGACAAAATCAGATTTATCCATTAAATTTTTAGCAATGTTGCTCTCTGAAAGCTTAACTGATTGAAAATATTTGGAGACAAGTTTTATCACTTCATCACAAAATTCATCTTGTAATTCTTTACTTGTGATTAATTTTTGGTGTTGAATTAATTTTATAGCATCAGATTTTTTATGCTCTAAAAATTCTTCAATTTCTTTAGTTTTTTCTTGAATGATTTTTTTTGTAACTTTATTGCTTTCTTCTATCATTTGAGAGCGTAAAGTGTCTAATTGCTTTATTTGTGCGTTCGTTTGTTCAAAGAGTAAGATAGCATCTTCTTTTAACTTTTTAGCTTTTAGAACTCTTTCTTGGATTTCTAAAATCTTAACATCTAAAGAATTTAAAATAGCTTTTTTTGCCGGTTTATAAATTAAATATACAAAAATTACAAAACTAACGGCAAGACAGAAGTTTTCATCTAGGAAATTCATTATTTTATTTTTTTTAGTAAATCTATATCTGCTTTAGTTCCAGCTACTTTTTCAATAATATTAACTGCAAGTTTTATGATTGCTTCGCTTTTATTAGTTCTAAATTGCTTAGCAGCTAAATTTATATCTTCAATATTTTTATTTATAGAATTTTTTAAATCTTGTTCTAGATTCTTTTTTTTTATTAAGAATTCTGATTCTAAAGAGTATATTTTTGCTTTTTTTAGCCTATCTATTGCGGTATTTGTTTTTTCTACTTCCTCATTATAATATTTATTTAGCTTTTCTACTTCTAAGGTCAGTATATCAGCTTGTGTAATATTATCTTGAATATTTGTCTGTCTGTTATTAAAAATTTCTTCGGCTTTTGGAATGATAAATTTATAAATAAAGATATACAATAAGCCGAAAGTAACTATAAGCCAAAAAATTTGTGAATAATATGTAGCAATATCAAATTGAGGCATCTTATTTAAAATGAATTTTAAGAAAAAATAAGTAACATAGCAATCACAAAGGAAAAAAGCCCTATTGCTTCAGCAAGACCTGCGCCGATAAGAGCCATTCTTTGTAAGTTTTCTGCAGCTGCAGGGTTTCGTGCTATTGCATTAAGTAGAGAGCTAAATATATTACTAACTCCTAGAGCCGCACCATACATACCGATAGCCATAAGTCCTACACCAATAAATTTTAAAGAAACTATATCCATACGAAATTCCAACTTTAATTAAAAATATTTAAGACTTCTTAAAATTTGCTTATAGAGAGGAATTTGAAGGAGACACGGAACGCAGAACCGCAGGGTACACAAACGTACTTTATGATTCGCGTTTTACCGGATCGATGTACAAATTACCTCTAGAAGTAGAGTTTTATAAGAAGTCTAGTGTAAATTAATCGCATCATTAAGATACATACAAGACAAAATAGTAAAAATATAAGCTTGAAGTACTGCAATAAAAATTTCAAATCCAATCAGTATAACCATAAGAGGGATTGATATAAATTTCAAGTAAATCATTAATGAAATGGTAAAACTAGCTATTACTTTTAATAACACATGCCCTGCCATCATATTAGCAGCAAGTCGCAAAGATAAACTAATCGGTCTTGCTAAATATGTAAATAGTTCAATTACTATCATTAGCGGTGCTAACCATAAAGGGGTACCGTGTGGTAGAAAAAGAGTTAAAAAACGTAAGCTGTGTTTTACAAAACCGACTATAGTTATCGTTAAAAATACTAAAATTGCCAAGGCAAAAGTAACGATAATATGACTAGTAACAGTAAAGCTATATGGTGTCATACCAAGTAAATTACAGAATAAAATGAAAATAAATAAACTAAAAAATAATGGAATAAATTTATGTCCTTTTGCTCCTATATTCTGATTTAACATATCAGCTACGAGATTATAAACTATTTCAGCACTTACTTGTAATCTAGAAGGTACTAACTTCCAGTTATAAAAAGCTAAGTAAAAATAAGTTAAAGCTAAGATACTAGCAAGTAACATATAGATACTTGAATTAGTAAAGCTGATGTCAAAACCGAAAATTTTAATTTCTATCAATTTTTTGATATCAAATTGTACTAAAGGGTTAAGAGTCATTTTCTTACTTTTTATTATTTACTTTCTGCCTTATAATATTAAAACCGGCAATCATTCCTATTATTGTAAATATAATCAGAAATAAAGGTTTAGAATAAAATAACTTATCCGTGAATATTCCACTCGCGACACCTACCATTGTACCTGAAACTAAATCTATGGCAATAGTGAATGAACTAATTTCTTGCTGAACTTTAGGATTAAAAAGTCTAGCACTTTTAAAGTCTTTAATTCTTGCTTTGATATTGTTTAGTTTTTCCGTATCCACATCCACAGTTATACTCGTTTAATTTGAAAAATTGACTACGTCGTCTATATTAAGTTCTACAGTGCTCACATGCTAAATGTATGCCTCCGCTCCCTCACTTTATAGACTTCTTGCTCTTTTCCAAATTAAACTTTGTCTAGCAATCCTAATATTAAATTATAAATTCATCTCATTTTTTTGCTTTTTCTTTTTGCTCATCTAAAGCTTTATCCACTGCCTTAGCAATATTATCTATACTATAATTTTTGGTTTGTACTCCGTTAACGAAGAAAGAAGGAGTACCTATAAATTTTGGTGTTTTTGCTACTAAATTAGTATTAGCAATTAGTGTTTCAGTAATTTTATCGCTATTTAAGCATTGTTTATATTCTTCTGGAGAAATGCCACCAAGCTTACCTATATCGGTTAATAATTCTCTATATTTATTGCTATATGCCCACTTATCTTGTTGTTTTAATATAATATTATGAAACTGTACAAAACTATTTATATCACCCTTGCAACGGGCTAAAATTGCAGCGTCTAAATCTTGTTTTGTAGCAATAAATTCACGAACGACATATGCAATTTTATTAGTATCAATATATTTTTTCTTAAGTTCCGGAAAAATGGTCTGATGATAATAAGCACAATGTGGGCATGTAGGAGAAAAATACTCGATTACTATAACATTTGATTTTTTGTTACCGAGAACCATATCATTATCATCAACTTTAAAAGTGACTTTAATAGGCTTTATTTTAGGATCTTTGTGTTCTTGTGAATCCGGCGTTGATACTTCATTAGTTTGATTGTTATCATTAGCAGGTACTATCGATTCAGCTGCATTTTCAGAATTTATAGCTTCTTGATTTATTTTTTGAGAAGTTTCGTTATTTTGTACAGTTTTTTGCTCTATTATTTGTTTCTCCTCGTGGTTCTTACCCTGTACTTTTCCTTCTGAATAGCTACTCAAAAATAATAAAAATATTAGCACAATAAAAATACTTTGCATATTTATTCTTACCTTAATATTAACGTTAACTTTATTTACAATAAGATTGTATCAATTTTATTTCAATAAAAATATCTACTTTATAATAAAAGTAAAATATGCTATAAGAAAATAATAGTCTAATATTAAGTTCTTAGGCACTAAAACCACTACGGAGGAATTAATAATGGCAAATACAACACAATCCGAACATAAAACTAAATCCGAGTTTAAAATAGGGCAACGAATTGTCTATCCTGCACATGGAGTGGGTGAAATAACAAATATAGAATATCATACTATAGCAGGTACTGAAATTAAAGTATATGTAATTTCCTTTGCTCAAGATAAAATGACGTTAAAAGTTCCGGTTAATAGGGCTACAATTGTCGGTCTGAGAGCAGTCGCAAGTAGAAAAGATTTAGATGTCATATATTCGACTCTTCAAGGTAAACCAAAACAAGGAAATAGAATGTGGAGTAGAAGAGCACAAGAATATGAAGGCAAAATTAACTCAGGTAACATTGTAGCTATAGCTGAAGTATTACGTGACTTACATAAAAATGTCGATAATGATCGTTCTTACAGTGAAAGAACACTCTATGAATCAGCTTTAAATAGACTTGCAGGTGAACTTGCTATCCTTGAAAATATACATCCAACCGAAGCAATTAATAAGTTAGTTGAAGTATTGCGTGAAAAATTAGTAGCGTAGCTGCACTTTTTGTCATTGTGAGTAGACATTGTTGCGTAGAGCAAAAAACACGCTCTAGGTTGTCCCGTGTCTTGACCACAGTATAAAGTACTAATAATCTTAGTATATTTTTAACTGTGTCCCGTGATTAAAGCTGCGGGATAACAACAGAAAGCTTTAGACACATAATAAAGCACGCTTGCAATGTGAGACGACAAAGCTGTACTAACTAACCTACTAAAAGATAGTTCATTCGGAATTTCTCAAGGGACGCAGTAACTATATAGTCAATAAATTCTTTTAACAATTTTGGGTCAGTTACTTCCTGTCCTTTATCGTCACGAGCAGTTAAGAGTTTTGAATTAATCTTTTCAAGAATTTCTTTTTTAATATCATTAATATTATGAGTACCGTCTAACATTTCTAAAATATATTTTTCATGTAACGCTATACCTATCATATCATTAAGTCTATTAGTGATGCTAAACACATTAGTTGCATTATTAAAATGTGCTTGTCGTGCTTGGTATCTTGCAAATTCACCAGTTTTAGGTTTTTCGGTGATAGTAGTTATAGTATGTGGTTTAGTCTCAAATATTTTTAGATAACCTTGAAAAATGAATTTGATAAAATGTTGCTCTAGTGCAGCTAGGAAATCTTGTAATCGATATTTACCAAGCTTTTTAAAAGCTTCTTTTGCTACTTGTTCTAAGCTTAAAGGATTGCTAATATTTTCAGCATATACATATAAAATAGCTTTTATAATTGGTGAAGTGCTTGAAATAAGAGGGTTAGGTAAATTTTCATAATAGAAGCTGATATTTTCTTGTTCATTAGTTAAATCAACCTCTTTTTCCAGAGTTACCGGTTTAATATTAAGGCTAGTATAAAACTCTTTTAAATTGTTAAATTCAATTTTTCTGTTTATAGGTATGTTTTTATGACATAACAATGTCGAGCGAAACTTTCTATTAGTAATAAAATCCATATATTGTTCCGTACGAACAATATCATCAATAACTTGTAGCTTTTCTGCTGCCTGAGCAGGTAAATTACCGATAAACATTGAAGCAAGCGACGCATCTCCTAAGTAATTTAAATGATTTCTTTGAGCTTTTTCTATGAATTGGTTAAAATATATACCTGTATTAATTTCGCCTAAATATTCATGTAGTACGTATGAATCAGTATATGCAGATAATAATTTTGTTTCTTCACGTAAAAATCTAGAATAAGGTGTTGTGGCACTTTCTAATGAGTCATTGATAAACTTTAAAAGTAATCTAGCTTGTTGTAACTTATCGTGGCTATTATTAAAAAGTTCTGAGTGAAACATCATCATTTCACGTATTGTTCGCTGCATATTCCAACCAGGCAGAGTATTATAACTTACAAAAGCTATACCGTTTGGATTTAGCAGCTTATTACAAACTTCAAGTATTTTATTTTGTACTTCTTCAGGTACCCATGAATATACGCCGTGACAAACTATGTAATCAAACTTACCGTATGACTCGTTAAGGTCCAATATAGATAATGCATTTAGTTCGACATTTTTTATTTTCAAATCACTGATAATTTTTTTGCCTAATTCTATTTGTGTTTTGGATAAATCAATACCAAGAGAATTTGATTTAGGATATGTTTCAGCAAAGTTAAGTAGATTAACTCCAACCCCGCAACCGATATCAAGTATTTTAGCAGTTTCAAGAGATGGTGGATTTAGCCCAAATAGCTTGCCGATAGTTCTTAAATATGGCGGAGAAGTATAACTGAAAGTAAATGGGGGATAAGGTACTTCATCATAGGATATTTTATTTGTTTGTTTTGTCATAGTAGTTACATAAGTTAAAAATTAATTTTAAGCAGTTTCAAAAGATTAAGCAATACATTTATTATAGCTGCTGCTAGAACGGATAATGTGTTTATTTACTTTTGAAAAATTATAGAGTATGCTAATTTAGGTTATTTGAACATAATACAAACTATTATAATTTAATCAATTGTGCTTTACTTGCAAAATTTTCTATACTTTCTAAATTGGTAGTGGTAATCCATAACTGCAAATTTAAATAGGTAAAAAATTCAGTTAAATAGTCACGTCTTTTATCATCTAGATGCACAAAGACTTCATCCAAAAGTAAAACCGGTGCTATTTTAGTTAGCTTTATAGCATAATTCATTTCAGCAAGAATTATCGCAATTAATATGGCTTTTTGCTCACCGGTAGAACAGAGTTTTGCTAAGATGTTTTTCTTTTTATGCTTCACTAGAAAGTCACTTTTATGAACTCCAAAACTAGTGCGACCAATTAATTTATCTTTGTTTCTTGTTTTATAAAGTTCTGCCGTAATAACACTAACAATATTCTCTTCACCATCTAATATTTTTTGTTCGACAATGCCGTCAATTGATAAATCAGCTTTTGGAAACTCATTTTCAAGATTATTTATTGTTTGCTGCATAAATTCTAAGGTTTTTAAGCGGTTAACAGCAATATGGTTAGAAATATCAGCCATCTTTTCTTCGATGATTTTCAGCCAATTATCATCTTGTATTTCTTCTGCTAGAATTTTATTTCTCTCATGCATATAATATTCATACTTGCCGACTAATTCTGCATGCTTTGGATCAAAATTATAAACTATTCTATCAAGGAATTTTCTTCTTTCTACTTTTCCACTTGTAAAGATTCCTTCCATTTGCGGAGTTAACCATACCATACTAGTGAATTTACTTAACTCGTTATTAGCTATTTTACTTTCGTTATATTCGGTTATTCTTCTATTTGAACTAAGCTTGAATTGTGTAGTGAACTCTGCAAGCCCTAATTTACTTTGTAATAAGGCTTTAATAGAGCAATGATCTTCTGAAGTTTTGCATATATCGGCAAGTTTAGCTGACCGTAGTCCTCTTCCTGGATAAAACAGTGATATTGCTTCTAAAATATTAGTTTTACCGCTACCGTTTTCCCCTATAAGAATTATAGGGGTATTATCTATTTTCAGTTCAAGATTTTTAAAATTACGATAATTCTCAAGAATTAAGGAGTGCAGAAAAATATTTTTCATTTAGTAGAAAAAAGAGAAGAATAGTTAAATTGATATACCACCACTTTTTTTAAAGCCGGCATAAGTTTTTTTAAGTTTTTTAATAAGTTTAGGTGAATATGATTTAATGTCTTTTTCCTTGCCGCCTTCATATTTTTTAGCGAGTTTCATTCCACCTCTGATCATATTATAGGCAAAGTTCATTAGCTTTGTTTCGCCTGCTATTCTTTTTGGGTTCATAAACATATAAATTTGATAAACAGCAAAACTTTTTAATAAACGTTTTAAGTCTATTCTAGCTTGTTTGGTTAAACCTTGCAATTTATCTTTTGGTTTTGCAAGGTTTTTATTAGCATCTCTAACTATTTTAGAATGTTGATGCATTAAATAATTGCTGACTTCGGCAACATTCTTGTTAATGAGCTTCTCATCCACTTTAAGCATTTTAAGCTTTAAGTTCTTAGTTTTACCTAAATACTTACGGATTAATAAGATAATTCGGCTTTGCAGTTGAGTCAAATCCATAGTTTGTTCGTTTAAGATAGCAAGCATTTGCTCTATCTCATACTCAAATTTTTCATTTTGGCTTAATTCTTCAAAAATTTCCTCTACTTCTTTACTCTCAAGCACAAGATCGTCACTAATACCCATTAATGCATCTTTTATTTGATTGGCGATTTTTTTGGTATCTTCAGAAAAGTGATTATTTGTCATAATCTAATTCATTGTTAAATATAGCTTATTTATACTAGCAACTCATTTCTACTTGTCTATAAAAATTGCATTAAGAGATATTAATTTGAATATAATATTAGATATTTTTTTTCTGCGTCACAATTAATAATTGCCTAAAAAATCTACATTTTCTTTAGAAAATGTTGCTATATTCCATGAATGATATTTATCTTCTGACTCTTCTCCTATCATTTCTAGCCGTTATCACGTTATAAAACACTATTTATGTTGATTCTTGTACTTTTTGTTACAGATACTGTTTTTTTTGACCTGTGGCACTTACAAAACTTAGCTTGTTTTAAAGATAATATCGTTAATTTTGAAGATAATTTAATTGCATCTTAAGTATTGCTTTGTCATTTGTTTATTATTGTCGATTTTTGTTCATTGATCAAGTTTTAAATTTTAAAAGCTATTGATGTATTTAGTTGTATCAATTAGTATTTGATAATAATTCTTCTTATCGAGTTCTATATTTGTTTTAACAGAACCAAGTTCAGCAGCTTTTTTATATAACTCTATTAGATTATTGATCTGGCATCATTGTGGATATTTTAGCTTCTTGGAAGTAAGTTTCATCTTTTGGTAATGGAATTTTATCTAATTGATGCTTAAAGATTTCTCTTTCTATTTATAAGATACTCTTTGTTTATGTTCTTGAGGTATAGCTTCAAAATCGTTTTTTAATAATTCCTCTAATTTGTTATAAGTATCTATTATCTCTTGTCGTGAGGATATTTCAGAATTGAGCAGCTTTTATTATAATTACTAAGTTAATATCTTCTTGCTTCTTGCTAATTTCTGTTATAGAAGCAATAATATATTCACATAAGTTTTATATTAGTGCTTGTTAAAAATTCTCTTAGCTAAATATATTATTAACTTCTGCGCTATCTAATATCTAAAGTTTTGTTAGTTTTTATTTGTTATTATAAAATTCTGAACAGCTTCATTTAATTTTTTAAGAAACGAATCTTTAGTATTATCTATTATCGCTATAAAAGCTACTAATAATTCTTTAATTTATATTATAACCTGGCTACCTAGCTAGATAAATTATCAAACCACTCTGAAGAATTAATTAAATTTGATAGTACCCATTTTTAAGGGCAGTGAAGTTTAATTTATTTTGGTACTACTTAATTCCTTGTATGACAAACACTAAAAAAATTAGAAGATCTTATTTTAGATTTTGAAGAGAGAGAATATTTTAGTACAAGTAGTTTTTATTACTCTAGATCATGAACATGATACCAATTGAGGTGTTAAAAAAATATTTAGAAAAATAGATGTTAATTTTATAGGTTTAATATGAAAAGTACAAGATATTGAACAATTAGCAGATCAATTTAAGGTAATTTTATACATTAAAAATATTCGATCTAATTTTGTGTATTTAATTTAGTAGTCAGGGCAAATTTTTAAAGCATTATTACTTATGATTATCAAAAAATATTGATTAAATGTCATTCCTAGCTAAAAGCAGGAATTCAGAAAAAAGTAAGACAGTTTTAGTTATATCAGTTTTAAAACCAATGTTATTTGTGTTTTTGACTGTAGATTTCTGCTTTCGCAGGAATGACACACATGAGCCATGCTGTATGAAGTTATCTAAGCATTCCCTATTTGTGATGAGAAATGTATTTCATCAATACCTAAGTGCTTTAATGCATTATGCCACTTACTTTCAGGATTATCGGCAAAAATAAATTCTTTATTACAATCCATAACTAGCCATAGATTTTTTTCTAATTCTTCTTCAAGTTGCCCCGATTTCCATGCAGTATAACCGACAATGAATAAGCTATTTTTAGGTCCTTTACCGAAAGCTATATCTTCCGAAATTTCTAAATTAGAGCTTACTGCTAAATCATTATGGAAATCCAATAACAAATTTTTATTATAATCACTAGAATGAAGAAAAAAACCTTTTTCATGTTCTACGGGTCCGCCAAGATATATAGGAACCATAACGGGGTTTGTTATTTCATCATTTTTTATTTTAAAAAACGATTTTAAATCTATATGATTTACTAAACGATTAAAAATTAATCCTATTGCTCCTTCTTCTGTATGTGATAACATATAAATTAAGGACTTATGGTAAATGCCCTTTGTAATTACATGCGGTGTAGCAACAAGTGTTTTACCGGATAAGTTATGAAAAATTTTATCGCTCATAAATAAAACTTATTATTATAATAATTAACATATAAGATTTAAATCAAATTATTCAATAGAAGCTAACAATAATGATCACATTTTTTGATGTTACTATTTTTGCTATTATTACTATTTTCTCATTTTTCGGGTTATATCAAGGTATAATCGGGTTTTCAACTAGAATACTCGGTTTTATTACTTCCATAATGCTAGCATATTTCTTATATCCATATATTTCTGAATTAATCGGGAAATATATGGATAATGAGGTTATAAGAATAATTATTGCTGGTGTTATATCTTATGTTATTTCTTTAATTTTATGTGTTTTTATAGTTTACAAATTTCTTACTATAATTTCATTTATGAGAAATGGTTTTATTGACAGATTCTTAGGTCTATTAGTAGGATTTGCTATAGGTGTTACTATCTCGGTAGTACTATTTTTTATAACAATGATTTTTACTTCTGAAAATTATTTTAAAAGTAAATCTTTAAAAGATTTTATAGTAAGTAGCAAACAGCACAAATATTCAGGAGTGTTGAAAGTTTCCGTTACCACTGATTATTTAGATGAATTAAGTAAAAATATTATAGTTATAATTCCAAACGAGACTTTAAAATCTATTGAAATATTTGAAAATAGAGACTTAAATAATTTCAAAAACTCTCTTAAGAAATCAAATGGTTCTAACGATGATGAGGATGTATTTTCTCAAGAATTATAAGGTGAGCTTTTAATATAGATGATGAATAAAGTGTTATTCCATGGCTCGAAAAACGCATTCGATGCCATTAACACTTTTGCACGAATGGCATCGAATGCGTTTTCCAATCCACTAAACAAGTATCATAACTCTACTGCCATTAAACAAATTTATTTCCTTAAATTGCATCAATCGCTCAATCATAAATAGTTAATTTATTAATTAATTATTGTATATCGTAAATAAATATACTATGCAATAAGTTAAGTGATAAAACTATTAAAAACAACAAGTTATAGGGGGAATAATGACTATTAAGAAAAAACTTTTTTAATAAATTTTTACTAGTCACCAATAGTATTGGACTACTTGCAAGCATGAAAAGCTTGGCAGTGGATATTGCTGTCGTAGGAGTGACACGTTTATATGTGGAATCATGGTTCTTTGCAGCATAATGGAGGTAATTATGCTCAACAAAATGGTGATAATATTATTCTAACAGAGAATAGGCAGAACATAAATTTTGATACTAAGTATTAATATAGGTAATAATTAATCTTTACACTAACCTGTTACAATATATAGTACCTGGGTTGCATATTTTCATAGAAAATAGCTTCACAATAAGCAGCCTAAGGTAAAAGCTAGATTGATAATTACTTTGGGAACACTACAAGTACACTGAAAGTCGGTTATAATGTAGGTGCAATTTTACTTACGGCTCCATAAGAATATTGAGCTACTTGCAACGTATAACTGTAATTGACGCAGCAAATATACTAATACTAGCCATCAAGAGGTTCATTAAAGTATAATAGCTTATAATTCCCTAACCGGTTTTAGTACTAATTTCTTGTTACTAAAAATATTAATTTTAGAAAAGAAATTACTTTTCGGCTTTTTAAAATCACGTTTATAATCTTCACCGGTAACGGCATTATAGCTAGTAATTAAAGAAGGTATAACATCATTATAATATATTTTATAAAGGTCTTGCATAGTTTCTTTGGTAGTTAAATATCCCCATTTTATGGTTTGTTGAGGTACTCTTGCTAAGGCTTCAATGCAGGCTATCGCTTCTTCAATTTCAGGGTTTTTATTTTTATACACGTCAGCTGCTGGTGATAAATTAGCTTGCATATCTTTAAACATAGCATCAATCATTAATGCCATATATTTATCAGTTTTAAATTTTTTCACAAATATTAGATTATGCCTACTGCTATAATTTAACAGCCGAAATTTATATATAAAAATCATGAATTTTATAGCGTAAACTTTTAAACCGCTAATTTTATTTGCATTATAAAATTTAAGTTTCATTTCATATTCTAGCTGCTTTTTCATACCTGCTTTAAGGAGCTTATAAAGCAAATTATGACAATGTATTATATCATTTCTTCTAGCAATTCTTACTTTATCCTTAGCTTTAGTACCGGAAAAATTAGCCGAATGGCGGGTAATTTGCTTACCTCTATCATCTCTTTTTATATCGGCAAAATGCCCAAGTTCTTGAGCTGCAATAATCTGGAGTCTTGCTACTGCCGCAAAGCCGTTGCCGTAAGTCGGATGATCTTTATTGTTTTCAGCAAAAGGATTACCGCCGCATGAAACAAAAATAGCTACATTCTTGCCGTTAGTACTTTGCATGCCGCTATTAGCTCCTACCCGTTGCCAGTTAACCATATCCATCATATTACCAATATTATGTGAATAGGTAAGGAATACTTCCGTCTTATTAAGAAGAAGCCACCTTATTACAATCGGATGAGCAGATTGGACAAAAATACGTGCCAACATTTCAGTTACTTCTTTCTTAACTGGCTGTAGCTTTTGTATTTGTTTTTTTAAATTTTCAAAAATTGATTTTATTTTCTGATCTGAAAGGGAATTTCTATATAAACTTTGAAAAAGCTTGGTAGTTTCAGGGATTAAATGCGGATTTGTTAGTTCTTCTTTACTAACCATTAAGCTTATATTAAGAGCGGGATCGGTAAACCTTGCAAAATTGCAACAATCATCGGTATCTATTCGTAATTTACCGGACTTAATTAATTGCATTGCTAAATGCTCATACTCTATTTCCATGTCCTGCTTATAAATAGCAGGAACATGTTCAAGAATGTGGTATATGCTGGTCATCTTGTTTATTTAGTAATTCTAGTAATTTACAACTGCTATTTCAACGTCATCTCTAGAATGCGAACTATTTATATTAAAAGATAGTGTTACAGCTTCAAATACCATTTCAATTTCAGGTACTTCTTCTAATATAATTTGCAAAAACTTTAACAATATCTAAATTAAGGAATATTGTTTCAAAGCAATCTTTAAAAAATTTCTCTGACAATTTTAACTGTAATTTAAGTAATGCTTTTTGTTTATTCTCTTAATTTTTAATACATGTGTTAATTGCATCTTTCCTAAAAAATAAATGAGGATAATCCTTTAGAACTTGTGTCATCAGTGCTGGATATTGACTACTAAAATATTTGAGACATTCCTCATTATCATATATGAATATTTTATATGCTAAGAATAAGAAGAAGCAGCCTTGCTCTTCTTAAGTAAGTTTATCTGCATAATATTCTTGATTAAAAAATCTTCAATTCTTCTTCTGACCACTGTTAAAGCAAGTATTACTTTTTGAAAAATTGGTTTGAGAGATCAACTGAAATGTAAGCTATATTTATACTTTTCAACTTTCGATTTTTGCTTCCTCAGTTATTTTTTGAGATTCAGGTATTTACTTTTCTATTTGCCATAAATCATACTCTACATTACCAGGCGTACTTTTCATTATATATATCCATCCCACATTATTAATTTTTGAGATTTCCACACTCCTTAAATTAGAAAAAATAAAGCTAATTTCTGTAAACCTTGCCCTATAGGTCGGTTATATCAGATTGTTTATTAATCGTTAATTAGTAAGTAGACCTGCTAGCTTTGTTTCTCTCCTAGAGTTAAGCATATTATCACTGGCATCATGAGCTATTACAGCAGTGGACAATATGATGTAAAACCGGCTGTTGCTATAATCACCAAGGTAACAAAGCCATTTTATAACAGAAATAGGCTCCAGAAGTTTCAAATCCCCTGCATCAGGAACTACTAAAGCCGCTACTTTTTTTATATAGCAGTAACAAATACATTGTGTAAAGCAATATTAAAACGCAGATTTATGTACTAAGGCTTTAGTAAAAACAATAATGGTAGCCTGGAGCAGCACAATGATTAGTTTGCCCAAACCTATCACCCTGCTTGAGCATTAATTGAACTGATATTTGCTATACGACTGTAATCTTGGTTTCGCATCTGCTCTATCACTCTACTAGACATATTGAAACAAGAATTAACATTAATCACATCATTCCAATCTTGATGACTCATTTTTGTAGCATTTTATCTTTGGATAATACTGACATTATTTCTCCTTATATACTTATCTTTAGTGTTACTATATCTATAATGCTGTGAGATCGTTAAAATTTTGAAAATCCTTAGTAACATTCAGCTTCTTATGAGCATCTTTAACAACGTTTTTGCTTAGTAATTTTGCTACACTGTCAATTTCTGTTTTTATTTTCTTTGAAAGATTTTTTGAGATTATTTCATATTCAAGGCATTAAAACTATTAATAAATTTTACTGCTTCTTTATTTAATATTTAATTTTAGCAAAGCTCAGGTTTATTTTCACCATCTGGTCTATGTCGATCACTCCTCTGATGGCATTTAAATATTGCATTTCAACAGCTTCAGTGCTTAAAACCTGTGATTTGTTAGGGTTCTCTCTCGACCTTCACATTAATATATGAGTACTACCCTCTTTTCTTTCAATTTTGATAAGCTTTATACCAGTAAGTTTTTACAATGTCTCAGTAAAATTACCGTTTTTAACTGCTTTATTGAGCTCTTCTCTATTAGCTCTTAAAGGTTTACCAAATTTACTACTATCTTTTAAAAATTCTTGAGTTGTATCAATTTGTATAATTATTTCATCACTTGTGATTTTAATTTAAAATAATTATATATTAATTATCTATTAAAATATATTATTTATATGAACATTGATAAATTTACTGCACATGCTAAATTAGTGATAGCTAGTAGTCAATCGCTTGCTGCTAAAAACGATCATCAGCAAATATTATCTTTACATTTATTATCTAGTCTTTTAAGTGAAGAAACAGGCATTATCAGGAGTATTATTAATAATGTCGGTAGTGATTTAAATATAATACACACTCAAGTCAAAACAGAGCTAAATAAAATACCGCAAGTACAAGTTGCAGGCGGAGGACAAGTTTATTCTTCTGCTGAAGCTCTTAAAGCTTTAGAAAAAGCAAGCAGCCTTGCTAAAGATAGTGGTGATAGTTTTGTAACCATAGAGCGTATACTTGAAGCATTAACTTATGATAATACGATAGCCGGTAAAATTTTAACGAATAACGGAGTTAGTAGTAAAAAAGTAGCAGCTAGTATTTTGCAGATGCGCAAAGGTAAAAAAGCTGATACCGCATCGGCAGAGAATAGCTATGATGCTCTAAAAAAATACGGCAGAGATGTAACAGAGCTTGCAGAAAGGTGCACGCTTGATCCAATAATCGGGCGTGATGAAGAAATAAGAAGAACCGTGCAGGTACTATCACGACGTATGAAAAATAATCCTGTATTGATTGGTGAGCCTGGAGTTGGTAAAACTGCTATAATTGAAGGTTTAGCTCAAAGAATTTTTAGCAAAGATGTACCTGAATCGCTTATGAACTGCCGTATTATTGAGCTTGATATGGGAGCATTAATAGCAGGAGCTAAATATCGAGGCGAATTTGAGGAGCGTCTTAAAGCAGTACTTAGTGAAATCAAAGAATCAAGCGGTGAGATTATTTTATTTATTGATGAATTGCATCTATTAGTCGGTACCGGTAAAACCGACGGTGCTATGGATGCATCAAATTTACTAAAGCCGATGCTTGCTCGTGGTGAGCTACACTGCATCGGTGCTACTACTTTAGATGAATATCGTAAATATATCGAGAAAGATGCGGCACTTGCCCGCCGTTTCCAGCCTGTTTACGTGAGTGAGCCGACGGTTGAGGATACTATATCAATACTTAGAGGAATTAAAGAAAAATATGAGCTACATCATGCCGTGCAAATTTCTGACAGTGCAATAGTTGCAGCAGCTATGCTTTCAAATCGTTATATTACCGATCGTTATTTACCTGATAAAGCTATTGATTTGATTGATGAAGCTTGCAGTCGTATGAAAATAGAATTGTCAAGTAAACCTGAAGAGCTTGATGAATTAGATCGTCGTATTATTCAGATAAAGATTGAGCTTGCAGCACTTAAAAAGGAAAATGAAGATCATTCTAAAAAGAAAATTACCCATTTAACAGAAGAACTCAAAAAGTTAGAATCTAAATCATATGATATGAATGCTAAATGGCAGGCAGAAAAGTCTAAACTACAGCAAGCCCAAAAACTCAAAGAAGAGTTAGAACGAGCAAGAATCGATCTAGAGCGTGCCGAGCGTGATGCTAATCTTGCTAAAGCTAGTGAGCTAAAATACGGAATTATACCTGAGATTATGAAAAAGATTCAGGAAGCTGAAAGTATGGATCATAAAGGGTTGTTAAAAGAAATTGTATCGGACAGTGATATAGCAAGTATTATCTCTCGTATTACCGGAATCCCGATTGATACTATGCTGTCAAGTGAGCGTGAGCGTTTGCTTGTAATGGAGCAGAAATTACGAGAATCAGTTATAGGTCAGGATAAAGCTATTAAAAGTGTTAGTGATGCGGTTAGAAGATCACGTGCAGGTATTCAGGATATTAACCGGCCTCTTGGTTCGTTCTTATTCTTAGGACCTACCGGAGTCGGTAAAACTGAGCTTACCAAAGCCTTAGCCGCTTTTCTTTTTGATGATCGTAATGCAATACTTCGTGTAGATATGTCGGAATATATGGAAAAACATACTATTTCTCGTCTGATAGGAGCTCCTCCGGGCTATATTGGGTATGATCAGGGCGGGGTACTAACAGAAGCAGTAAGACGCCGTCCTTATCAGGTAATATTATTTGATGAAGTGGAAAAAGCACATACTGATATTTTTAATATTATGCTGCAAATACTTGATGAGGGAAGATTAACTGATAGTCAAGGTATAACGGTTGATTTTAAAAATACTATTATAGTTTTAACATCTAATTTAGGTGCAGAAATACTTGTTAACCAAAAAGAAGGTGAAGATAGTGATAAAGTTAAGGATGAGGTTATGGAGTATGTTAGAGCAGTATTTAAACCTGAGTTTTTAAATAGGCTAGATGAGATTATATTATTCCATCGCCTAAGTCGTAACAATATCCACGACATTGTTAAGATACAACTTGAAAGTTTAAAGAAAATTTTACTAGCACAAAATATTACTCTTGAATTTGATGAATCTGCATTAAATTA
Organism: Rickettsia canadensis str. McKiel; assembly: GCF_000014345.1. Lineage (NCBI taxonomy): Bacteria > Pseudomonadati > Pseudomonadota > Alphaproteobacteria > Rickettsiales > Rickettsiaceae > Rickettsia > Rickettsia canadensis. The sequence goes on from NC_009879.1 coordinate 39,072, forward strand.
TTTAGCTGAAAAAGGCTATGATCCAAGCTTTGGAGCTAGACCCTTAAAACGCCTTATTCAGCGAGAAATACAAAATAATTTAGCTAAGCTGATTTTAGCAGGCGCAATAAGTAGCGGTAAAACAGTTAAAATAAGTAGAGAAAAAGAAGAGCTAAGGATAAAGCTTGTGAACTAGGTCTAGTTAAAAATACTAAAACTATTAGTACTTTGAGTTCTTTTACTAAATACTGTGGCAGACAATGTCTTTAAAACTTTAGTTAAATTTATATTTATAAAATTTAGGATAAGATTTAAATCTTATCCTAAATTTAGGGTTAATAACTTTCAATTTCAACTGAATTTATTACTTCTCCTGAAAATTTATAATAATCACTACTAGTAGAGTTAGGAATTTGTAAGTCAAATAATGGTGTTTTTTCTTCTTTATACAGATCAACTAAGTAAGAATTTGTAATATCTGTAACTATTGGCGATAAGTAGTTTGTTGTTTCAATAAGTTTATTAACAGCATTTTGTCCGTCTTTTAATATTTTATCGACTAGTTTTTTATCATTATAAAAAGTATTGACGGCACCTATTAAGGTTGTTGATATCTCATATATAATAACACTGTTTTTAATTATATTGGTTATATTAGAATCTAATTTTGCTGTTTTAGAAAAAATTAAAGAAATAATAGTAGGATATTTCCTAAATACATTAGGTAATTCTAAAAAATTATTTACAGCTGAATAGGCAGAATTTGTTGCTTCTGAAAAACAATTAAATGCTTTGTATATGTTTTCATAATTGTTATTGCTCATAAACTTACCTCTTTTTTATATAGATAATTACCACAAAATATGGTTATTATTATAATACCACTAAATTAAGAAGTGTCAATATTAAAAATTATATAGTAAAATGATTTGAATACTGTAGCACGTTGTTTGTCGACTTGCCTATTATTTATAGGCTTCGCTCCTCACGTCTGTCACAAAATGGGGCTGAGTATACTATATTTCTTCCAAGTTCCACCTAGCTTTTGGACAGAAATTCAAAGGAGTAAATAACTTATTATTATAACGCTCAAGTCCTGCATATGCAATCATTGCGGCATTATCAGTGCATAAGTGGATAGGTGGATAAATAAGCTGATAACCATATGTTTTAGCACCACTACTTAATATTTCTTGTAAATATTTATTAGCAGCAACACCGCCAGCAATTACTATATTTTTCTTATCACAATTATTGATCATTTGTTCATATGCTCTAATAGCGTCCTGTAACTTACTACTTAGAATTTCTCCTATTGTGAACTGAAAACTTGCTGCTATATCATTAACTACAGTATCATTAATTTCCTTTAGACTCATTATTAAAGTACGTACGGCAGTTTTAAGTCCTGAAAAGGACATATTGCAATTGCCGCTGTTAATTATAGGTTTTGGAAATTTATATTTATGAGAATTACCAAATTTTGCTCTTGTCTCAATTTCAGATCCTCCAGGAAAACCTAAATTTAACATTTTTGCTACTTTGTCAAAGGCTTCGCCTACGGCATCATCTATAGTAGATCCTAGTATTTTATATTTTCTAAGTCCTAAGATTGCTACAAATTGGCAATGTCCACCTGAAGCTAGCAAGAGTAAATAAGGATAAGGGATATTATCGGTTAATCTTGCGGTTAAGGCATGACCTTCTAAATGATTAATTGCAATAAATGGTTTTTTTAAAGCACTGCTTAGCGATCTTGCAAACATTGAACCCACTATAACACCGCCGATTAAACCGGGACCGGAAGTCGCAGCAATTGCGCTAATTTCTGTTAATTTAGTATCACTTTCTTTTAAAACACTTTTTAATGCTTTATCTAGATTCGATAAATGAGAACGTGCAGCAATCTCAGGTACTACCCCTCCAAAAACTGCATGTTCTGTATTTTGTGAAATGATTATATTAGATAAGATTTCTCGGTTTTCGGTGATTATAGAAACAGCTGTATCATCACAGCTTGATTCTATACCTAAAATTTTTGTCATTCAAATTAACATTAATTAGATACCTTGAAGGTATTTAATTGATTATACAGCTTATAAATAGATTGTTCAGCATCAATAATTTTTTTATTAACTATTTTTAGTAATTTTTCTGAAGATTTTTCTGTTATTTGTGTTGCAGAACTTATTTGCTCCGCTAAATTTTTAAGCGATTCTTGTATTTCTACAAAAGATTTTTTAAATTGTGCTTTAATTGTAATAGATGATTCTTCAAGCTCTTTAATTTTTAAGCATAAATTTTCTAGAAGCTGATCTATTTTAGTTTGCATTAAGCTCAATTTTTGCTTTTGTTTTTCACTAAGATAACTTAAAGTTTCTTGCATTTTTGCCTGTATCCGTACTTTTGTAGTACGTTCGAGTTCTGAAGCTAAACCGACTTTACTCATTAAAAATATTATCCATTTGTGAACGTCAAAATGATACCATTTTGCACCGTTACGATAATCTGAAGGAAAAGCATGATGGTAATTGTGCCAATTTTCACCGAGTAAGAATAATGACATCCACCAAATATCTCCGGCAGTGCCTTTATAATATTTTTTACTACCGATAAAGTGGCATAAAGAATTGACGCAGAATGTTGCTTGTTGTTGCAGGAATCTACCGAGTCCCATAAATAAAAATCCTGCATATGCTGATTGCATAGTACCGCCGACTAAATAACCGATAAATAAAGGTACGACAATATTCATAAAAGCTGCTATTTGCCAATAATATTTTAGCTGCCATTTTAATAAATTGTTCTTCCCGTGCTTAGTCCAAGTAATGCGATCAATAGATTTATAGCTACCGTTTCCAACCAACATCCATCCTATATGAGACCACATAAAACCTAAAAATTTATTGTCAAATTTTAAAGGAGTATGCGGGTCTTGATCTTTATCTGTAAAAGCATGATGTTTATAATGATTCGATGCCCAAGATAAAGCCGGTCCTTGTAATGTTCCTGCAGACAGCATAACTAAAATAAACTCGGCATATTTATTTATTTTATAAGAATTATGAGACCATAGCCTATGTAAACCGATCCCAACAGTAATATTATTAATATAATAGCTAGCAACTATAAAAATAACTTCAGCTAATCCTATTCCATAATCAAACAAATATTTAACTATAAGAGATATAATAAAAATAGGATAAAATATTAAAGAAAATAAAGCAGGCTTATTTAGTTTACTTAACATAAAATTTACGGTTTTTAGTTATAAAAAAATCGGTAACGCATAAGATGTATAATCTTATTTAGTATACAAAAATATAATTAATGGATATTAACATACTTAATGTATAAATACAAAGAAAATTTTGGCTTATTTAGTTAATTTAAAATTTAGGCGAAAAAAGTTGCTATCCTTACCATTATTTAAACAATCACCGATAAACCAAATGGTTTTAATAATTTAATTGTCTTTTCCTGAACCTCTCAATCCTATTTGGATGAACATCTTATAGATGTTCATTAAAGGCCTTTTAGTTTTCTATAACATTTTATTTATTTCTTGATGTGAAAATACTTTATTTGAAAACTGAAAAAAGTAGTAAAATTTTAAACTCAGTAGGACCTAAATCAATATTTTTATTCTTAAATTTAATAAAATGTTATCTTGTAAAACTGATTTAGATTGTCTCAATAAAACTCTTTAAAGTAACCTATACTATTGCTCCGATAAGAAAGGCTTATAAAATAGCACGTTATTGTCTATTAATTGCTTGTTTGATAATAAAAAGATTATGGGTGTTTTAGCAAATTTATTAATTTTTTCTAACGTTAATTTTGCACTAATAATCATGATAGTAAGTGGTTGACTGAAAAAATAAGTTAATACTTTTTCTATAAGTTGAAGTCCTAATTATATATATAATATTTTTACTTCTAAAGAAATATTAACACTTTTTTATTTTTTTCTTCTATAATTAAAACTTTAGGTAATAGCTATAAACACTGAATTAATCTGCATTAATATTTAATATTTAATTTTCTAATTTATTAAGGTTTATAGCAAACTTTTTACAAAAAGAGAAAAAGAAACAAAAGGAATGATAATTTTTTAAGATAATACTTGAATTTAATAGTTTTAGTTGTTATAAATGGTTTTATTTAAAGTTTGTTTGTTGGAGACCCTTATATATTATGAGCTTTTATGAATCAGTTTTTATTATACGCCAAGACATATCATTAAACGATATAGATAAAATCGTTGATGATTTTGCTAAAATTATTAAAGATAATAATGGTACTATCATAAAAAAAGAATATTGGGGGTTAAGAACCTTAGCTTACAAAATCGGTAGTAACAAGAAAGGACATTATTATTTTTTAGGTCTAGACATTACTCCGAATGTAAAAGAAGAAATAGAAAGAAAAATGAAACTTAACGAAAATATCATTAGATTTCTTACAATTAAAGCAGATGCAATTAGTAGTGAACCTTCACCAATGTTAAAAAATCAGAGTACAGAGAATAATCTGGTAATTGACGTAACGATTAATAATTAAATTTGTAAGAATTAAGGTTAAAGAATGTTAAAAAGTAATAATACTAGTGAAGCAACTACTCGCAAAGTAGGAGATAAAACTGCTAAAAAGGTATTTTTTAGAAGACGTAAAGGATGCCCTCTTTCTGTGCCTAATGCACCTGTTATTGATTATAAAAATCCTGAACTTTTAATAAAGTTTGTCTCTGAAGGTGGTAGAATGCTACCAAGCAGGATCACAAATGTTTGTGCAAAGAAACAAAGAAAGCTAAATAATGCTATTAAAATTGCGAGAATTTTAGCGTTATTACCTTTTGTATTTCAAGCTAAATAAAGGCATAATACATGGAAATTATATTAATAAAACCTGTAAGAAAATTAGGTAAAATTGGTGATATACTCAAAGTAGCAGACGGGTTTGGTCGTAATTATCTTTTACCGCAAAAATTAGCTATTAGAGCTACTGAGCCTAATAAAGAGCTAATAGTTAAACAAAAACACGAATTTGAAGCAAAAGATAAGCAAATAAGAGAAGAAGTAGAAAAAATCAATGCTCTTATTAAAGAGCAAAAATTAGTGTTTATCCGTCAAACATCAGATGATGGTAAACTTTTCGGTTCAATTACTAATAAAGAAATAGCCGATAAATTATCTGAAAATGTATCTTATAATATTTTTCATTCAAATATTATTCTTGATAAAAAAATTAAATCTACCGGAATTTATACGGTTGAAATAAGACTCCATGCAGAGCTTAATGCTATAGTTACAGTTATTGTTGCAAGATCAGAATCAGAAGTACAAGATTATTTACGTGAACAAAAGAATGAAAGTTTAGAAACATTAGCTGAATCAGCATAAAATTTTTCTTTATCATCTAGTTGCATAGTTTTATGGATACAAAATTGTCATAAGCTAAGTGACTGGAAGGAGTCTGGTAGTCCAGCAAAATAATTAAAAAATGCTATAAATTAGCATTTTTATTCTTCCGTTTCATCAATTTACTTTGTAAATTTCTCGTAATGACGAAAAACAAGTCATAACAGAAACGTTTGTACATTACTGCGTTTAACCACGGATAATACTAGATTTTTTTAAACTATGCTACAGCTAAATCTTGATTGCTTCAGACAGGATGAATTTAAGAGTAAGTCTGCAAAAACAGTACAAATAGTATGTGAGCACAGACTTAACTTAAAAAATTTCGTCTGTATCAAGCTTTTTGAATGACACTATATAATCCTGTGAAATGAAGAGTTGGGATACAAAGTTCAACTTGAAAAAGAGCAAGAAGTCTGTAAGATGAAGAGTGGAGTGTATAATTCAGTATCCGAGGATTTGCAAAGACATTGTTACCAATTTTTTAAGTATGGCGAGTATATATGAAAAATTTGAGTATAATATCAATAATCTAATAGGTGATTTTGCTTTATCTAGAATAGCGGTTGCAGTCTCCGGTGGAAGTGATTCGGTAGCACTTCTTTATCTTACTAATGTTTGGGCAAAAAAAAATAATATAGAATTATTTGTTATATCGGTTGATCATAACTTACGGGAACAGTCGAAGCAAGAGACCCATTATATCCAAAATATCAGTAACAGCCTAAATCGCAAGCATTATAATTTATCTTTTGATCATCAAAATAATTTTTCCAATTTACAAGAAAGAGCAAGAGAAGGACGCTATAATTTAATGACAAATTTATGCCTGGAACTTGATATATTAGCACTTCTAACTGCTCACCATGAGGATGATTACGTAGAAAATTTTTGTTTGAGGTTAGAACGTAATAGTGGTATATTTGGTCTTAGTAGCAGCAATATAAATTGGCATAATAATATACAAATAATTAGACCTCTATATAATATTCCAAAAAGTGAATTAGTAGAATATTTAGTCAACCATAATATAAAATGGTTTGAAGATGAATCGAATTTATCAGATAAATATAAGCGGAATCTTGTTAGACAAAAATTAGCTAAAGAAGAAGATTATATTAAAGCCGATATAATCTTGCAACAGCTTAAAATTAATAATCTACTGGATGATAAATTTAAACCGGAGTTGATATCAGCGATAGCTGAAGCAGTCAAGATTTTTGAATATGGTTTTGCTTTTCTTGATTTGGTAAAATTTGATAAGTTTTCAAATGAGGTAAAAGTACAACTAATTAATTTTTTACTGATAATAATTAGTGGACAATCTAGAGTAGCGCGTTTTTATTCAGTATCTCCTATTTTGGAGCTAATTACTCAAGACATAAACTTTAAGAATACACTTCATGGTTGTGTAATTAAGCGTATACAAAACGAGTTACTTATATACAGGGAATTCGGTAAAAAATTACCTAAGAGTCAAATATTACTAGATAAATCCATTATTTGGGATAGTAGATTTCATATTATAAAAAATCAAGAAACTCCAAATTGTTTTGTAACTCATTTATCGTTAGAAGATTATAAAACGATAAAGAAGCAATTAGATTTAGAACCTTTGAAAAATCTATCCTGCAAAAACCACAATGCAATTTTATTTACCTTACCTGTCGTTAAAATACTTGAAAAAGTTATAGCAATACCACATATATCATATTATGATCATGACATGAGGAATTTTGGAGTCTCTTTTGCTCCGAATTTTGTATCTCGTTTTACACATTTTTGCTGATATCAGTATTAATCAGTATTAAGTATTAATATATAATATTTTATAATCTTAATACTGAATTCGCATTTTATACATATTTTGTTAGGTTTTATATCGATGAATAATCAAGGTAGAAGTATTTTAGTTTGGGCAGTACTTTTCGTTTTTGTAATATTACTTTTTAATGTTTTCCAATCTGATGGTTTACTTGGTGGAAGAAATAATATAACTTTCTCGGATTTTTTAACACGAGTTGATGAAAAGACTGTTAATTCGGTCAAAATTCAAGGTAGAGTAATTGAAGGCACTTCAAATGACGGTTCTACTTTTAGCACTTATTCTCCTGATTATCCTGATTTAGTAAATCGTCTTACTAGCAATGATGTTAATATTGAAGTCGTGCCTCTTGAAACAAGAATGAATACCTTTTTAGGTTTCTTAATTTCTTGGTTTCCTATGCTTTTATTGATAGGTGTTTGGGTTTTTTTTATGCGTCAAATGCATGGTGGTGGGAAAGTCCTGGGATTTGGAAAATCTAAAGCTAGATTATTGTTATCAGATAAAGGACCTAAAATTACCTTTAAAGATGTGGCAGGTATCGATGAAGCAAAAGAAGAATTAACTGAAATAGTAGATTTTTTAAGAGATCCAAGTAAGTTCCAAAAACTTGGTGGTAAAATACCGAAAGGCTGCTTGCTTATAGGTCCTCCTGGAACAGGGAAAACACTTCTTGCTAAAGCAATTGCAGGTGAAGCGAATGTCCCGTTTTTTAGCATATCCGGTTCTGATTTTGTTGAAATGTTTGTAGGTGTCGGTGCAAGCCGTGTGCGTGATATGTTTGAGCAAGGTAAACGCAATGCTCCATGTATTATCTTTATCGATGAGATTGATGCCGTAGGTCGCCATAGAGGTATCGGTATGGGTGGCGGTAATGACGAGCGTGAGCAAACCTTAAACCAAATGTTAGTTGAAATGGATGGATTTGAAGCAAATGAGGGAGTTGTGATCATTGCAGCTACGAACCGCCCTGATGTTCTTGATCGTGCCTTACTACGTCCTGGTAGGTTTGATCGTCAAATTGCCGTTGCAAATCCTGATATCAACGGTCGTGAGCAAATTCTAAAAGTACATTTAAAGAAAATTAAATATAATAATACGGTACTAGCACGAATTATTGCTCGTGGTACCCCAGGTTTTTCCGGTGCTGAACTTGCTAATTTAGTTAATGAAGCTGCTCTTATTGCTGCAAGGCTTGGTAAGAAAGAAGTAGATATGCATGACATGGAAGAGGCAAAAGATAAAGTGCTGATGGGAGTTGTACGTCGTTCTATTGCAATGTCGGAGAAAGAAAAAAGGTTGACTGCGTATCATGAGGGAGGACATGCATTAGTCGGACTTTATTGCCCTGCAGCATCACCTATTCATAAAGCTACAATTATACCACGTGGTAATGCTCTTGGGATGGTGCAAAGACTTCCTGAAACTGATGAATATTCTCAGAATCGTGAACAAATGGAATCATCTATAGCAGTTTATATGGCAGGAAGAGTAGCGGAAGAAATTATTTTCGGTAGAAATAAAGTTACCTCAGGAGCTTCATCGGATATAAAAGGTGCGACCAATATTGCAAGAGCGATGGTTACAAAAGCAGGTTTAAGTGATTTAATAGGACCAATATTTCATGGTTCAAGCAGTGATGATATGTATGGCAGACAATCTAATAATGAAACGTCGGAAGCTACTGCAGAGTTAATTGATACCGAAGTTAAAAGAATTATTATGCAAGGATATGAATTTGCAAAAGATATTTTAACAAAGCATATAGATCAGCTCCATACGCTAGCTAATGCTTTAATTGAATATGAGACATTATCCGGTCAGCAAATTAAAAATTTACTTAGCGGTAGAGCTTTAGATTCAGAAGAGGAAAATAAGTTTCCTTTTAATGATTCATCTACTATAAAAATAGATAAAGAAAAATCACCTGAAAAAGCAAAAACAACGAAAGCTAAAAAAGAGAGTACTTAAATGGCAGAGTTAAGATTGCCGCCAAATTCAGTAGTAGAAAAGGGTAGAGAGCATAAAGAAAACGAGGAAATGCTAAGACCTCGTAAAATAAAGATTTATAGATATAATCCTGACCTTGATGAGAATCCTACTATCGATAGTTTTGAGATAGATTTAAGTAAAACCGGACCAATGGTTTTAGATGCTTTAATTAAAATCAAAAATGAAATCGATTCGACTCTAACATTTAGACGTTCTTGTCGAGAAGGAATTTGCGGTAGTTGTGCAATGAATATTGATGGCACAAATACTTTAGCATGCATAAAACCAATAGAAGATATATCAGGCGATATTAAAATCTACCCACTTCCTCATATGAAAGTAGTGAAAGACTTAGTACCCGATATGTCACATTTTTACGCACAATATGAATCGATAGAACCTTGGCTTAAAACCGATAGCCCTGCTCCTTCAAACTCTGAAAGGTTACAGTCAATTAAGGACCGAGAAAATCTGGATGGTTTATATGAGTGCATATTATGTGCTTGTTGTTCTACTTCCTGTCCTAGCTATTGGTGGAACGGTGATAAATATTTAGGCCCTGCAATTTTATTGCAGGCTTATCGATGGATTGTCGATTCACGTGATGATCATACCGGCGAACGTCTTGAAGCTTTAGAAGACCCGTTCAAGCTTTATCGTTGTCATACAATTATGAACTGTACTAAAACCTGTCCTAAAAGCTTAAACCCTGCTAAAGCTATCGGTGAAATAAAAAGTTTAATTACAGAACGTCGTGGGATGTGACTCTTAATTAATTATTTCTAAAAATAATAAAATAATGAAAAAAAGAAATTATTATCTGTTGGACTATTTTTTAGTTCTATATCTTGCATTTTGCTTGATTGTAATAGTGTGCACTAACACAGGGTAACATGTATTATTGTGCTGCTGAAGAATATCAGAAAATAGTTTATAAGACACTAAATCAAATATGCCAAGAAATATTAAAACATATTTCAGACAAATAAGAACAAGTTAATTTGCTTAAAAAATCCCAAAACTTATCGATTAAGTACCGAAAAGCTGAGTGTGAATTTCAGAGTTCTGGAGTTTATGGCGGTTCTGTATCTCTAATGATAATGCTTACGTTTTACAGAAAAAACTGAAGAGCATATCAAGGAATTTGAAGTCATGCTGAAATGTAAAGAAGGTGTAAGTTGTATATTTAATTGAGGATTATTGAAATTTATAACATCTTAATAAAATTATCCCATTTGTTTTGTGATATTAGTCTTTCTACTTTGTGTGTGTTCAGATATAAACTCTATTTCTAGCTGGAATACATTCTGTTGAGGAAAGAATTTAGCCAATACTAAAATAGGAAAGGTTAGGTAAATTTTTACGTAAGCAAAATCTTAAATGCTAATAGTTTAGGAGAATTATATGTTCAAGTTTATTATAAATTTGAGAATAGTAAAGATATAGTAGTGATGTATACCATTGGAAAAAAAGTATTAAATTCTGTTAATTTATTGCTACTACTTCTAATTTAGTTAAAGAACCTACGCCTAAAAAACTACAGGTATATATGTCAAAAGATAATAAATTAACTGAAGCAGAGATGAGATTTGCAGAGTAGTGTGATAGAAAATCTGATAAAAATGCAATTACTAGTGCTGTAGTTGAAAATTTTAATGCACAAGACTGGGAAAAATTTTATTAGTCTTCAGGAGAAAACACTGCTAACACTCCTACTAAATATAGATAAGAACTAAATTATGAGACTTTCTAAAGATTAATATTAATTCATTATTTGTAGGACTTTAAATAATACACCCATTTGTTTTGGCGATATTAGTCTTTCTACCTGCTTTTCTATTATTTGTGCTTGCTCATTATTAAGTTTGTCTTGCAATGTTTTACTACGTAATAAGATTCCGTTTTCTATTAAAAAATCACGTTGCAATATTGTATTTATTACATTTATTTTGCTATTTTTAGCTACTGTTTTTAATGTATAAAAATCTACATGTGCCGATAAATCGGCCTTTCCACAATTCTCAAGGATGGGACAATATTTATGATTTTTCACTGCTTGTAATGTTGGATTATATTGATATCTATTTCTATTACTTAAAGCTATATCATAGCCGTAATCGATTATTAAGCAGCTGCCGCTTAGTTTTTTTAGATGTTGAGCTATAAATTTTATAATTTCTATCGATTTATAAGATTCTTCAAGCACTGCTCCGTCTTTTGCTTCAATATGAGTTTGCAGCAGATATTCTTGTAATTGCTTATTAACGCTTATTTTATCGTATTTAATTCTTCCGTCTACCGGCTGTACTACAAATATTCTTTCATACCATAATTCCTTGACTTTAATATATTGTTTTATCGGCATAGCATCAAAGAATTCATTAGCTACTATTATGGTAGGTTTTTTTGGTATATCTTCTATAAATGATAGGTGTTTAATCGGTAAATTAATATCTTGTAAATTAGACTTTTGATGAGCAATAAAATTTTGATTAATTTCTATTAGTTCAATTGATAAAGCTTTGTAAAATTCCGGTACTAATTTTGCGGTACGTAGTAAATCACGCATTAATAGGCCTCGACCAGGTCCAAGCTCAACTAAACTAAGACTTTTTGGACAACCAATTCTTTGCCACTCTTTGATACACCATAAGCCAATAATTTCGCCAAATAGCTGTGACACTTCAGGAGCAGTAATAAAGTCACCTTCGCTAGCCAAAGATTTTGTTTGTCTATAATATGAAGCAGGATTTGAATACAATATTTCTTGTATGAGGACATCGCAAGTAATATAACCATTTTGATTGATTAATTGTCTTATTTTAGAGTCGATTGACATATTAAAGAACTCCCTAAGATTAACATTGGTATTGATAAAATCTGTCCCATAGTTAAACTATCTAAAATAAACCCAATCTGCATATCAGGTTCTCTAAATATTTCAATAGTTATTCGGAAAAGAGCATAAAATGTTAGAAATAGTCCTAAGTTTAAAGCACGTTTTTCAAGAGTTTTGTGCTTAAATGTTGCATATGCTAAGATACAAAATAATACTAAACCTTCAAAAAAAGCTTCATATAATTGACTAGGGTGACGTGGGCTTAGGTCACTATTTGGGAAAATTATACCAAAAGAAGAATTTGTAATACGTCCATATAGCTCACCGTTAATAAAATTAGCGATTCTACCTAAAAATAATCCGATAGGTACTACCGTTGCTATTATGTCTGTAAGACTTAAAAAATTAACTTTATATTTGCGACAAAACAAATAAGCAGCAATAATTACTCCTAAAGCTCCGCCATGGAAAGACATCCCGCCTTGATAAGTTTTTAAGATATCTATTGGATTTGAAAAATATCTAGAAGGGTTATATAATAAAACAAAACCTAGTCTACCTCCAACTATTATGCCTATAACAGCATAAGTAATGAAATCTTCTAGATTTTTTTTTGTAATTTGAGGCTTAAATTTTTCTATAATTTTGTTTGCATAAAACCAGCCTAGTAAAATTCCTATTACATATGAAAGGGAATACCAAGATATAGCAAATGGACCTATAGAAAAAATAACAGGATTAATATTTGGAAATATCATAGTAAATAAGTTATTGAAATAGATTTTTTGTATAAAACTTGCTTCTAAGGGTAATTTGTAAGTCAATCCGGTAATCGCATTCTCACATATGTCTATACTATATGCTGCAGTGCTGTGTTCCGTGTTCCTTCAAATTTCTCCTTATATTATCTACGTTATACAAAAAATCTATTTTTTGAGTTAGAATTATTGATAAGATAAAATTTTAGTAATAATAAAAAAGATTTAATATTTTATTATTATAATAATAATAGGTAAGATATGCAATATTTAATGGATCTATATTATATCTCAAGTACCGAGTTAGTATTATTATTTGTTATGTTAGTAACTCTTATACCAGTGATATTTCTAATTAAAAGATTAATTTTTATTCCTGTAAAAAATTATTTAACTAGACATCATTATGATGATTATGAAAGGATAATAAAAAAATATCCTATATTTCGTTATTTATTACACACTTTATTAGCATTTTACTTTGTATGTTGGGGAAATATTTTTCATCCTAATTCTTTTAAAGCACATGTGTTCCTTGGAATCAAAGATACTATAGTAATCTTATATACTAGTATATCCATGACTATGTTATTATTAACGCTTATAGATGCTTTTGCAGATCTGTATCACAATAGGATCAAAACCGTAAAAAATGTACCGCTAAGTTTATATTTTCAAATATTAAAAATCATTGTCATGGTCATTGCAGTCATGATAACTATTTCCTACATATTAAATATTTCACTTAGTACATTCCTAACAAGTTTAGGTGCAGCCACAGCTCTTTTAACATTTGTTTTCAAAGATACCGTTTTAGGATTACTTGCAAGCTTGCAACTAACTACTCAAGAAATTATTAATATTGGAGACTGGGTACGTATTGGCAAAATTGAAGGGATAGTTGAAAAAATTACTATTTCTGTAGTAACAATTAGAAATTTTGATCAATCTATTTCTACAGTTCCTACTTACAGCATTTTAAATTCTACCGTAACTAATTATAGAGGAATTAGTGAATCAGGAGCAAGAAGGATAAAGAGAGTATTTAATATTAATATGGCAACTATTCACTTCTGTGATGCTACTATTTTAAAAGAATTAAAAAAATCTCCTTATCTATCAAAGGATATAATAAATAAAATCACTGTTGATAAAGAAGAGAAAGATTTAACTAATATTAAACTATTCAAATTATACGTTCAAGAATATCTAAAAAATAATCCAGCAGTTTATACTGAAGGGTTTACTTTTCTAGTAAGACAGCTTGAACCTACGATTTACGGGTTGCCTATAGAAATATATATCTTCGTTAAAGAAGTGAACTTAGTAGGTTATGAAAATATACAAGATGATATTTCTGAACATTTAATTTCTATACTGTCTGAATTTAAATTAAAAATATTTCAGAATGTAGCAGTGGTATAGTAATCCGAGTAAATGAAAAGTAGTAAAAATAGAAAAATACATTAATATTTGCATCCAAAATGGAAGCTACCTTTCATCTTGGATATTATTATTTTTAACTCATTTTAAAAGTAGTATATACTACTTGATTATTTTCTCTAAATGCTTTAAACTTTAAGCTTTAAAAATATAAAAATTTAAGACCTAGGAATGAATAATAATATAATGAATTTAATAGCTGCTATTGTACTGTCTTTAAGTATAATTTTTGGTTGGCAATATTTTGTTGTAAAACCTGAACACAAAAAACAGCAGCAGCAAATAGCAATGCAGAAAGCAGAAAATTTAAAGAAACAAAAGTTAAAAGCTTTAATCAAACCTGCATCTGATCTTGTTGTACAAGAAGCAAATCAAGTCCAGCGTATTAAAATAGAATCTGAATCGCTCACCGGTTCTATTTCATTAAAAGGACTTAGATTCGACGATTTAATATTGAAGAAATATAAACAAGATTTATCTAAAAATAGTACTGAAGTAAGGTTATTTTCACCAGCTAATACAGAGAATGCTTATTTTGCCGAAATTGGCTTAGTTAGTAATTTATCTAGTGTAAAACTCCCTAACAATGATACTATATGGAATAGCGACGGTGAAATATTAAGTCCTGAAAAACCTGTTAATTTATTTTGGGTTAATGAAGACGGAGTTAAATTTTTAGTTACTATTACTCTCGATGAAAACTATTTATTTACTGTAGAACAAACCATTGTTAATAATAGTGATAAAGAACTTCCTGTGCAATCTTACGGTTTAATAAACCGTAAATATATTGCTGTAGAGAAAGCGGTGAATATATTACATCAAGGGCCTATAGGTTGTATAAACGAAAATCTTAAAGAATATTCGTATGATGATATTAAAGATAAGAAAAGCGAAAAGTTTGTAGCAAGTAAAGTTGATTGGATAGGAATGACCGATAAATATTGGTTATCTTCATTAATTCCAGATAAATCAAGTAATTATAGCTCAAATTTTAATTATGCTCTTACACAAGGTGTTGAAAGATATCAGGTAGATTTTATTTCACCGGTACAAATAATAAAGTCTGGCGAAAATTTTTCTATTACAAGTAGAATTTTTGCCGGAGCAAAAAAAGTAGACTTACTAGATAAATATGAAAAACAATATGGTATTAAGTTATTCGATAGAGCTATTGATTTCGGTTGGTTTTATATAATTACTAAACCGGTCTTCTACGCCATGAATTTTTTCTATGGTTATGTTGGTAATTTCGGGATTAGTATATTAATCGTTACAGTTATAATTAAGTTGCTAATGTTTACTTTAGCGAATAAATCCTATTGTTCAATGAAAAAAATGAAAAATTTACAGCCGGAAATAGATAGGATAAAAAATTTATACGGCGATGATAAAGCACGTTTAAATCAAGAAATTATGGCTTTATATAAAAAAGAAAAAGTAAATCCGGTAGCAGGTTGTTTGCCCATACTTGTTCAAATACCCGTATTTTTCTCTATATATAAAGTATTGTACGTAACTATCGAAATGCGGCAAGCACCTTTTTACGGTTGGATTAAAGACTTATCTGCACCTGACCCTACTACTATTTTTAATTTATTCGGATTCTTACCATTTTCGCCGCCGTCATTTTTAATGATTGGAGCATGGCCTATTTTAATGGCTATTACTATGTTCTTACAGCAAAGAATGAGTCCTGAACCTGCCGATCCCGTGCAGGCACAAGTAATGAAATTTATGCCGTTAATTTTTTTAGTAATGTTTAGTAGTTTTCCTGTAGGGCTTTTAATATATTGGTCTTGGAATAATATTCTATCTATAATCCAACAATATTATATTAATAAATTTAATTAATGAGAATAGATAAAAATTTACCTAATTATCTAACTGTTGCTCGAGTAATGGTAATTCCAATAATTATACTAGCGTTTTATATCAATAATTCACTTGCACGTACATTTGGGGCATTATTATTTGTTTTAGCTAGTATTACAGATTTTTTTGACGGTTATATTGCAAGGAAATATAATTTAGTTACAAGTTTTGGTAAAATGTTTGATCCTATAGCAGATAAGCTACTCGTAGGTTGCGTTATTATAATGCTACTAAAAAAAGATAATGTAGATGAGATACCTTGCTTATTAATTTTAGCACGAGAATTTTTAGTTAGTGGTCTTCGGGAGTTTTTAGCTCTAGTAAAGGTTAGTGTGCCTGTATCAAGACTAGCTAAGGTAAAAACGTTTTTACAAATGTTTGCTTTATCGATATTGATACTAGGTTCAAAAGGTTCAGGAATTATTTATTTAGATATAGTAGGAGAAATAATTTTATGGATTGCTGCTTTTTTAACCATCATCACAGGTTATTCTTATTTTAAAGCATGTAAGAAATATTTTTAAAAACGCTAATAGCAAATTACTATAGGTAATTTGCTATTGATTGCAAGGTGGACAAATCAAGCTTGGGACAGCCCTATGCTTGGATTTGAGAATAAAATGTTTATATTATTAAGTAGGATTTATATGGTTTATTTTTATAAATCTACGCTGCTAACAATGATATAATTGCTGATAAGAAAGTTGTAAAGATAGAAGTAATTAATGAACATTTAAAAATATTAGACTAATAGATGCAACAGAAAAATTAATGAAGCAATTAGGATTAGAAGATACTTTTTATAAAGTATCACTGCCAGATGCGTCACGCTTGTCCTTGTTAATGAGAAATATACTCATTGTAGAAAAATAATAGAAGATACTATAGAGATTTTGTAACATTAAACTAATTGTTTTTCTTGATCATAGAGAATGCAGAGCTTATAAAATATAGGTCGGGAAGAGTAAATATCAAGAAAAAAGAAACGGCAGCATATGCAGAAATTTTAAATAAGGCACGTAATAACATAATTAAAGAAAAATTCACCAAATTAAAAATGTATACTCTTTAATGTGGTTTGACGATGTAGTAGAACAAACTTAGGAAGATGTCATTCCTGCGAAAGCAGGAATTTAGACTTTTTTGTTGTCATCCTATAGCTTGACCACCAATTCTTGTATAACAGATTATATCCTAAGATCTAGCTCACAAGTTGCAGTATGATAATAAAAGGTTACTAGATTCCTGCTTTCGCAGGAATGACATAGAGCAGATTTAGCCTCTACCCATACCATATACCTATAAGTTCGCAAAATAATAGATTTTATTTTGTATCTTTATCCTGTTTATCGTTAGAATTAACAGCATTATTTTTGCGGTCGTTGTTTTCTACTGTTAGTTTAGAGAGAGATAGTTTTTGTTTATATTTTTGTTGCTCTGCTAAAAAATTTTGAGCCTCTTTGGAAAGGCTATTATATAATTTACGTTTTTCTTTGTTAATATTAACTATTTTTACTCTATATTTTTGTATTTCCTCACGTACTTCTGGTTTTATAGTCCCGGCATAAGCAGAAAAAGCATCTATAATTTTTTGTGTTGTGACATCATTAGTTTTTGCTGCATCTTTTTTGGAGCCGTTAGAAGTTACACTGTTAGCAAAGCTGATTGTACTAAGTAAAAAAGCTATTCCAAATATGATATTTTTAATTATTTTTCGTGTCATATTAAACCTTAATTTACGCGAATAGTGAATTATTACTATTTGATTAGAAATATTAAATATAAAAGGTGAAAAACGGTTTCCACTTTTTTATATAAATTAATTATATATGTTATTTTTTACTAAAAATAATAACATTTTGTTCTGAAATCGGGTTGAAAAACTGCTTCAAACCTTAATTTCTAGAACTTTTTAATAAGTAGTAAATGAGTGTAGTAATTTGCTACTTATTGGCGATAATTTTATCCTTAGTAAGTAGAACATGTTTAAGTCTAATAGTCAATGAAAAGATATATAATAAAAGGGTATTACCTAAAAAAATTGTTTGGGACAGCTTAATGCTTTAATGTCATTTACACGAAAGCGGGAATCTAGTAATTTAAATAAATAAGATTTTTTCGGAGATACATAATCTAAAAATACTTTTCTATTTAGATGATCAATTCTATGCTCGATAATTCTTGTTAAAAATCCTTCTACAATACCTTCAATTTGATTTTCATTTATATCATATGCCTGATAATTAATTTTCTTATATCATGCTAACCCTGTAGCATTTTCAACAGAAAAGCATCATTTGTAATCTTCATGTTTGTTAATACCTATCGGTTTATATGATGGGTTGAGCCATATAGTTTTAGGCATTGTATCGGTAAGGTAAGGACAGCATTTTTTAACTCTTCATTTTCATGTAATACAAATATTATTACACATTATTAATATGCTTATTTATGGTGCAGCAAGCTCTGCACAATTTTCTTCTTGATCATATTTCTTTTCTAAAATAGATATATCATATAATCTCCTGGAGATAACTGAATGTTTTAAGTTTTTGCCTTTATTCTGATAGTTTTATCCTCTGACCTATTTAAGGTTACATATTCCGGTAATAAATCTTCACTTTTCATATATGAATTTTTATAATTGTATTACTTTTACAACCTGTTATAATAATTATTATATTTCTTTAACTTACCTTAACATCAATAATTTTATTTAATTTCCTTTGAGTAAAAATCAATAGGTTTGACTTTTTAACATATTCTAGTATAATATCTACCTTCAAAATAAATAGAAAAATTTGATTTATGAGTACGACGAAAAGCGATAATTATCTCTCGGAACTAAGAAAAATAATTTGGCCTATAGAAAGATATGAAAATAAGAAGTTTCTTCCTATGGCGTTTATGATGTTCTGTATTTTATTAAACTATTCAACCCTTCGCTCAATTAAAGACGGGTTTGTAGTAACGGATATAGGTGCAGAAGCAATAAGTTTCTTAAAAACATATATAGTACTACCTTCTGCCGTAATTGCCATGGTAATTTATGTTAAACTTTGCGATATTTTAAAGCAAGAAAACGTGTTTTATGTCATTACTTCATTTTTTTTAGGGTATTTTGTACTATTTGCATTTGTTCTTTACCCTTATCCTGATTTAGTACATCCTGATCCTGAAACGATTGAACATTTGAGTTTAGCTTATCCTAATTTCAAATGGTTTATAAGAATAGTTGGGAAATGGAGTTTTGCATCTTTTTATACTATGGCAGAACTTTGGGGAACAATGATACTTAGTTTATTATTTTGGCAATTTGCTAACCAAATTACTAAAACTGACGAAGCTAAGCGTTTTTACTCAATGTTCGGTTTACTTGCTAATTTAGCCTTGCCTGTAGCATCTGTTATTATTGGATATTTCTTGCATGAAGAAACACAAATAGTTGCAGAACATCTAAAATTTGTTCCGTTATTTATTATTATGATAACAAGCAGCTTTTCAATAATATTAACATATAGATGGATGAATAAAAATGTTTTGACTGATCCGCTTCTTTATGATCCTGCACTTGTAAAAGAAAAAAAATCTAAAGCAAAAATGTCGCTCCTAGATAGCTTTAAGATGATTTTTATGTCTAAATATGTGGGCTATATTGCTCTACTCCTTATTGCTTACGGCGTTTCTGTAAATTTAGTTGAAGGGGTGTGGAAGTCAAAAGTAAAAGAATTATATCCAACAAAAGAAGCTTATACTATGTATATGGGCAGGTTCCAATTTTATCAAGGTTGGGTTGCTATTGCTTTTATGATTGTAGGAAGTAATATTCTAAGAAAAGTATCATGGTTGATTGCTGCAATGATTACTCCTTTAATGATGTTACTTACCGGTGCTGCATTTTTTGCATTTATCTTTTTTGATAGCGTTATTGCTATGTATTTAACAGGAATTCTTGCTTCAGGTCCTTTAGCACTTTCGGTTATGATCGGTATGATTCAGAATGTTTTAAGTAAAGGTGTAAAATATTCTTTATTTGATGCAACTAAAAATATGGCATATATTCCGCTTGATAAAGATTTACGTGTAAAAGGACAAGCTGCCGTTGAAGTTATCGGTGGAAGATTCGGTAAATCAGGCGGTGCTATTATTCAATCTACATTCTTTATTTTATTTCCTGCATTTGGCTTTGTAGAGGCGACTCCTTATTTCGCTTCTATATTCTTTGTAATAGTAATATTATGGATATATGCCGTTAGAAGTTTAAATAAAGAGTATCAAGTTTTGGTGAATAAAACCGACAATAGAATTTGTTAAAATTTAATTTTATAAAAAAGCAAGTTTCTTAGAAGATTGCTTTTTTATAGTCCGATGGTTTATAATATGACAAATACAAAATCCAAAATTAAAATTCCAAGATCGCCATATGTAAAAAAATATAATAGTTGGCGAGTAAGGATTTTGTATTCTATTATTATAGGTTATGCGACTTTTTATTTTTGTCGTCAGAATTTTAATATAGCAACTCCTGCTATAAGAGCATATTTTGGTGTTACTAAAACACAAATTGGTTGGATATTAACAGCTTCTTCTATAATGTACGGAGTTAGTAAAGTGTGTAACGGTTTTATTAGTGATAAAGTTAATGCACGTATATTTATGGTATTAGGTCTTTTACTTGTTGGGATCATTACTATTCTAATAGGCTTGTCAGATTTTTTATGGCTTATAGGCATTTTATGGATAGCCAGTAATTGGTTTCAATCTATGGGCTGGCCTCCTGCAACAAAAATGCTTACTCACTGGTTTGCTCCAAAAGAGCTTGGAACTAAATGGGCTATGGGTGCAACTTCTAACCAAATAGGTGGGGCTTTAGCTATGGTAAGCTGTGGTTATTTAATTGATAAATTCGACTGGAGAGCTGCTTTTTTTGTTCCCGGTGTTGTTGCTTGTATAGTATCGCTTTTCTTATATAATAGGCTTCGTTCTTCTCCAAAAGAAGTAGGCTTATCTACCGTGGAAGAATATAAAGAATATCCACCTGAATCTATAGGTGATTATGAAAAGCTATTAACTACGCAATTACTTAAAATGGTTTTTTGTAACAAGCTAATATGGTATGTTTGTCTAGCTAACATGTTTGTTTATATAATACGTTCCGGTGTAATTTATTGGGCGCCGACATTTTTAAGAGATTTACGTAATATAAGTCTTGCAAATGCAGGTTTACAAATCGGTTTATATGAAATGATAGGCATCCCAGGGGCATTAATAGCAGGTGTTTTATCAGATAAACTATTCCAAGGACGTCGAGGTCCTGTTGCTGCCATATGTATGATATCGCTTAGCTTATTGCTAGTCTTATTTTGGAAAATACCTGTTCAAAGTGAATTATTAAGCATAGTAATTCTTTCTCTAATAGGCTTTTTTGTTTCAGGACCACAGCTCCTTGTAGGTATTGCTGCTGCAGATTTTAGTTCGCGTCAAGCTGTTGGTACTGCTAATGGATTATCAGGATTATTTGGTTATTTAGGAGCAGCGATTGCAGGTGTTGGTGTAGGATGGATTAGTGATAATTACGGTTGGAATGGGGTATTTACCTTTTTTAGTGTTTCTGCTCTTTTAGGAGGCGGTTTATTCACTTTAACATGGAATCGTTCAGCTAAAAAATAAATTTAATAATTATATAAATAGGTTGCAAAATGACAATACAATATACTTTTTCAATGATTAAGCCTGATGCGATTAAAAGGAATAAAATAGGGCAAATTAATACTTATTTAGAAAATGCAGGCTTAAAGATAGTAGCTCAAAAAATGAAGTATTTAACTAAATATGAAGCAGAATGTTTTTATGATGAACATAGAGCAAGACCATTTTTTAATAGCTTAGTTGAATATATTACTTCAGGAGCAGTAGTGCTGCAAGTTCTTAAGGGGACAGATGCTATAACTTTAAATCGTAAAATTATGGGAGCAACTAATCCTGATGAAGCTGAAGCCGGAACTATTAGAAAAGATTTTGGTGAATCAATTGAAGCTAATAGTATTCACGGTTCTGATAGCCAAAATAGTGCAAAAAGAGAAATCGAATTTTTCTTTAATAAATCTGAAATTATAGAATAATTAATGCTAAAATATGACGTAATAGTTATAGGTGGTGGGCATGCAGGAGTAGAAGCTGCAGCTGCTTCTGCACGTCTTGGGGTTCCTACTCTCTTAATTACGTTAAAACCGGGAAATTTAGGTGAAATGTCTTGTAATCCGGCAATTGGTGGAATTGCAAAAGGCATATTAGTTAAAGAAATCGATGCACTTGATGGGTTAATGGGTTATGTTATAGACCAAGCAGGTATACATTATAAAATGCTTAATGAAACTAGAGGTCCAGCAGTTTGGGGACCTCGAGCACAAGCTGATAGAAAGCTTTATAAAAAAGCGATGTATCAAATATTAACAAATTACCCAAATTTAAATATATTATATGGAAAAGTGGAAGATATAGAAATTAAATCTTCTAAAGTTAAAGCGGTTGTTTTAAATGATGGTAGCAAAATTCCTTGTCAAAAAATTATATTAACTACAGGTAGTTTCCTATCAGGTCTTATTCATATCGGTTCGACAAAAATTCCTGCCGGTAGAGTAGATGAAGAAGCTTCTTATGGATTATCTAATACATTAAAAAGAGTAGGATTTAAGATTGCACGTTTAAAAACAGGTACACCACCGCGAATTGACGGGCTGACAATTGATTATAGTAAAACAGTTCTACAGCCTGGCGATAAAACTCCTCGTCCTTTTTCGGCATTAACAAATATTGTTGATGTTCCTCAGATAAATTGTTTTATCACAAAAACAACCTCAGAAACTCATGATATTATACGTGAGAATCTTGATAAATCTGCTATGTATTCAGGACAAATAGAAGCGATAGGACCAAGATATTGTCCTTCTATAGAAGATAAAATAGTCAGATTTAGTACAAAATCAGAACATCGTATATTTTTGGAACCTGAAGGGCTAGATGATTATACGATTTATCCAAATGGTATTTCTACTTCTTTGCCTGAAGAAGTACAATGCAAATTAATAAAAACAATCCCTGGTCTAGAAAAAGCAACTATTTTACGTCCTGGTTATGCTATAGAGTATGATTATGTTGATCCACGTGAAATAAGTATTACTCTAGAGACAAAAAAAATAATGGGACTATATTTTGCTGGGCAAATTAATGGTACTACAGGATATGAAGAAGCAGCAGGACAAGGTATAGTTGCAGGCATTAATGCTGCTTTGGCAGTAAAAAATCAACCACCTTTTATATTAACAAGAGCAAATAGTTATATTGGGGTAATGATAGATGATTTAACAATATTTGGTACTAAGGAACCCTATCGTATGTTTACCTCCCGCGCAGAATACAGGTTATCTTTAAGGGCAGATAATGCAGATTTACGTTTAACAGAATTAGGAATAAATATTGGAGTTGTATCAAAAAAACGTAAAGAAATATTTAAAAAAAAATGTTATAATATAGAAAAAACAAGAAATTTATTAAAAACATTATCTTTCACTACTAGTAAGCTTGTTAAAATAGGAGTGCAAGTAGCACAAGACGGTACGTATAAAACAGTTTTAGATTTATTTAAAATACCTAATTTTACTATTGAGCAGGCTATTAAAATTTTTCCTAAGCTTCAAGAAATTAATAGTAATATTTTACAATTGTTATATATTGAAGCTAAATACGCGTCATATTTAGCTAAACAGCAAGCAGATATTAATTTATTTCAAAATGAGGAAATACAATTAATACCTAAAAATATTGACTATTTTAAAATACCAAGTATATCATTAGAGATAAGGGAAAAACTTTCTTACTATAAACCTACTACTATTGGCATAGCACGTCGAATTCCAGGGATTACACCTGCAGCAATTACGGCTATTATAATTTATTTAAAAACTAAATATAATGATGGAAGTTTCATATCAAATAATTGAAAAGTTAAAAATTTTTTCAAGAATTAATAAAAAAATGGAATAAAGCAATCAATCTTGTATCGTATAATAGTATACATAATTTTTGGCAACGTCATATATATTAGACTCATTACAATTAATACAATACATTGATAATAAAGAGATACACTTGGTTGATATAGGAAGTGGTCCCGGTTTTCCTGGTATAGTACTATAGCAGGTGTAGCGAAAGTAAGTTTAATAGAAGCTGATTTACATAAATGTATTTTTTTAGAAAAAGCATCAAAGGTATCAAATAATAACATACAAATCATCAATCAAAGAATAGAAAAAGTAACAATAGATTGCAGTATATTAACTTGTAGAGCTTTTCTAACTTAAATACAATATTTAATTATATAAAGAATATTTCAGTACAAGAAAATTTTTTGTTCTTAAAAGGAAAAAATTATTTAACTGAAATAGTAGAAGCTAAAGAAAGGTGTTTATACGTTTTACAGCAGGGAAAATTCTAGAAGTTAGTAATTTAACAAAAATTATATGAAAGTTATTGCTATTGTTAATCAAAAAGGAGGAGTAGCTAAAACTACAACTACTGTAAATTTAGCTACAGCTTTTGCTGCTCTAAATAAAAAAGTTTTAGTTATAGATCTTGATCCTCAGGGGAATAGTAGTACCGGCTTTGGCATTAGTCAGCAACAACGCAAAAATACTATATATCAAGTATTAATAAATCTAATAGAATTGAAAGATGCAATAATTGCTACAAATATACCAAATTTAGAAATAATTACTTCAAACACTAATCTATCTGCAGCTGAATTAGATTTAACAAAATTAAAGGACCGAGAATATATTTTAATGAAGTTATTGAAAGAAATAAAAATATTATATAATTATATAATTATTGATTGTCCTCCTTCGTTAAATTTATTAACGGTAAATGCTTTAGTTGCAAGCGATGAAGTGCTGATTCCAATGCAATGCGATTTTTATTCTTTAGAAGGATTAAGCCATTTGCTAAAAACAATTAAAATTGTAGAGAAAAAATTAAATCCTAAGATAAAGATTGTAGGTATATTATTTACAATGTATGATAAGCGTAATCGTTTAACTGAGCAAGTAGAAGATGATGTTAGGAAATGTTTAGGAGCATTAGTATTTAAAACTGTTATTCCAAGAAATATTAAACTATCTGAAGCTCCTTCATATGGAAAGCCGGCTATTATATATGATTATAAATGTTCGGGAGCAGTTGCATATATGGAACTTACAAAAGAAATCTTAGAAAGATATGGCGAAAAATAAAGGACTAGGAAGAGGATTATCTTCATTGCTTGGAGAAGAAGTTATTTCTATAGAATCAGAAATAATACAAATA
The DNA here is from genome assembly GCF_000014345.1 of Rickettsia canadensis str. McKiel. NCBI lineage: Bacteria > Pseudomonadati > Pseudomonadota > Alphaproteobacteria > Rickettsiales > Rickettsiaceae > Rickettsia > Rickettsia canadensis. The sequence continues at coordinate 64,563 of NC_009879.1, forward strand.
ATAAATATTGATAAAATAAGACCGAATGAGAATCAGCCTAGAAAAAACTTTGAATATGATAAAATAAAAGAATTAGCAGATTCTATATTGAATAATGGTTTATTACAGCCTATTATTGTTGATAATAATTTCCAAATTATAGCAGGAGAACGACGCTGGCGCGCATGTAAATTGGCAAAAGTGTTAGAGATACCGGTAATTATAAAAAATTTAGATGCTAAAGAGAGTGTAGAAATAGCGTTAATTGAGAACATACAAAGAACTGATTTAACAGTTATGGAAGAAGCTCGTGGTTTTAAATATTTAGTGGATAATTTTAATTATACGGTAGAAAAATTAGCTGAGAGGCTTGGTAAAAGTCGTAGTCATATAGCTAATTTGTTAAGGCTTAATAATTTGCCGCAGTCTATTCAAGATAAAGTAAATGAAAATATACTAAGCATGGGTCAAGCTCGATGTTTAATAAATCATGAACATGCAGAAGCAATAGCTGATTATATTATAAATAATAATTTAAATGTACGTCAAACAGAAAAACTAGTAAGACAATGGTATAAAAATGATTATACAAAATTTCCTAAAAATAATAACAAAGTAGGAAAGCCTTTTTTAAAGGATAGCACTACAGATAATGATCTAGAATTATTAGCAAAAGCTTTATCAGAAAAATTTGGTATAAAAATAACAATAGAAAATTGTTCATTAGGCGGAAAATTAATATTTCATTATAAAGATTTGAAAGAATTAGACTTGATATTATTACAATTAAATTAAAATCCAATATGGAAAAATCATCAATAAGATTAAACGAAATAAAGTTAGTAGGTATAAAAGTACGTCAAGCAATAATAAAGACTTTGATCGTCAAGCTGCTAAAATTAAAGCATGTATACAGCATTTTATTTTTAAAGATTTGACAAATCAAATGTCTGAACAAGAAAAACAATGATAGAAATTATAACATCTGATTTTGAATTATATGATTATAGAGCAATAAATTCATACAATGTGGTAGTTGATATATCTATCGGTGTAAAATAATAATATAAAGAAATAAGTAATTTATGTCGTATCAATATGTTTATGAAATGGTTGGTTTAAGCAAAATTATAAATGGCAAACAAATTTTAAAAGAAACAAATTTATCATTTTTACCAAGAGCTAAAATTGGTATAATAGGTCCAAATGGAGCAGGTAAATCGACGTTATTAAAAATAATGGCAGGTATTGATAAAGAGTTTGAAGGTAAAGCAATAGCTAAAATTGGTATAAAAGTAGGATATTTACCCCAAGAACCATATCTTGATCCTAGTAAAAATGTTTTTGACAATATCATTGAAGGCCTTCATGAAAAGAAAAAACTTATTGAAGAATTTAATGATATAAGTAATAAATTTTCTACTGAAATCACTGATGAAAAAATGCAAAAGCTTTTTGATAAACAAGCAGAATTGCAAGAAAAAATAGACAATTGTGATGGATGGAATCTAGAACGTGAAATAGAAATTGCAATGCTTGCTTTACGTTGTCCGCCAAAAGAAGCAGATATTACAAAAATTTCCGGTGGAGAAAAAAGAAGAGTAGCTTTATGTAAATTGCTTTTAGAAAAACCTGATATGTTATTACTTGATGAACCTACAAATCATTTGGATGCAGAATCAGTGTCTTGGCTTGAAGATTATTTAAAGCATTATGAAGGTACTGTAATAGTAATTACCCATGATCGTTATTTTTTAGATAATGTTACAGAATGGATATTAGAAATAGATCGTGGCAATTGTATACCGTGGGAATCAAATTATAGTTCTTGGCTTGAACAGAAACAAAAAAAAATAGCTTTAGAAAGTAAAGAAGACAATGATAGAAAAAAACAATTGCGTCGTGAACTTGAATGGATTCGTCAAACTCCAAAAGCTAGACAATCAAAGAATAAAGCACGTATTACAGCATATCACGAGTTATTAAATAAACAACAAGACCAAAAAAATGACCCCACTCAAATAATAATACCTAATGGACCTCGTTTAGGTGATCTTGTTATTGAAGCGGAGCATATAGCTAAAAAATTCAACAATAAAATATTATTATCAGATTTTAGTTTTAAAGTTCCACGTGGAGCTATTGTAGGAATTATTGGACCAAATGGAGCAGGTAAGTCTACTTTGTTTAATATTATTACAGGTAAAATAATACCGGATAGCGGTTCTATTAAAATTGGTCAAACGGTAAAATTAGGATATGTTGATCAATCACGTGACCATTTGGATGATAATAAAACTATATGGGAAGAAATTTCAGAAGGTTTAGACGAATTACAACTTGGTAATAAAATAGTGAAAAGTAGAGCTTATTGTGCAGCTTTTAATTTTAGAGGCAGTGATCAACAAAAGAAAGTTGGACAACTTTCAGGTGGAGAACGTAACAGAGTGCATTTAGCAAAATTATTAAAAGAAGGAGCAAATGTTATATTATTAGATGAGCCGTCTAATGATTTAGATATTGATACCTTAAGAGCACTTGAAGATGCTATTTTAGGTTTTGCAGGTTGTGTATTAGTGATTAGTCATGATAGGTGGTTTTTAGATAGAATAGCCACTCATATTATATCATATGATAAAGAAAATAATGCTACATGGTTTGAAGGAAATTATCAAGATTATCATGAGTATATGCTAAGTACTAACGGCGAAAGTATTTTAAATCCAAAATATAAACATAAGAAGCTAATATAAATATGTCTTTAACGCAAATATTATTAATTTTGTTTATAGGAATATTGGTAACAAACCCGAGTGATATTTTTATAATTATTAAAGAATTTAAAAAAATAAAGGCATATTTAATTAATATTAAGACTTCTATTATAAAAAATGTAAATGAACAATTAGAAACAGAACAATTAAATTTTTATTTAAAAAAAATTATTAACCTAGAGGGTTATTATCATGGTGATTATGATTTAACGACAATAAAAGAAAAATATTATACGTTAGTAATTAATAATGACTTAATAGACAATGAATCAGCAACTGATATAACAGAGAAATACTAATTCGTGCCTTACTCAATAATTAAATCTCAGAATTATGCAAAAAGTAGTAAAACTTCACAATATCAAAATAGGAAATGATTTGCCGTTTATTCTAATTGCAGGACCATGTCAGATTGAAGGACAAGATCATGCTTTATTTATGGCAGAAAAACTTGTTAAATTAACTAGTAAGCTTGATATTCCGTTTATTTATAAATCTTCATTTGATAAAGCTAATAGAACTTCTATAAATGGGGTTCGAGGGCTTGGTATAGAGAAAGGTTTAGAAGTTTTATCAAAAGTAAAAGCTGAATTTGATTGTCCTATTGTTACTGATGTTCATTCAGAGAGCCAATGTACTGAAACAGCCAGAGTGGTAGATATTTTACAAATTCCAGCATTTTTATGCAGACAGACTGACTTACTGCAAGCTGCAGCGAAAACTGGTAAAATAGTAAAAGTAAAAAAAGGACAGTTTTTAGCCCCTTGGGATATGAAAAATGTACAAACAAAACTAAAAGCTTTTGGAGCAGAAAATATATTATTTACAGAGCGTGGGACATGTTTTGGCTATAATAATTTGGTATCTGATATGCGTAGTCTTGCAATAATGGCAAAACTAAATGTACCTGTAATTTTTGATGCGACACATTCTGTTCAGCAACCTGGAGGACTAGGAGATAGTACCGGAGGGGAAAGAAAATATGTAGAGTTACTTGCAAAGGCAGCAACAACTGTAGGTATTGCTGGTATGTATATGGAAGTACATCAAGACCCCGATAACGCTCCAAGTGACGGTCCATGTATGATTAAGTTGGATAATTTAGAGTCGATTCTTATCAAACTGAAAAAATATGATAAAATTACAAAAGAAAAATAACCTTAAATTTTATCTTTCAAAATATATATAAATATCCCATTATTAATTCAATATCTTTTAAAATAAGAGTGATAACGTTTTAAAAATAAACGATAAAACTTTCTTATCCTCAGAGTTCTGTCAATTCATCTTATAGATCAAAAATGTTTTGATTTGTAAATATTAAAAGGTAAAATTATTATGATGAGTTATGTGAAGAGTGTGGATAGTAGTATGTTTGGTAGCACCAAACAGGAACGAGTTTTTAAAAAAAATAAATTTCTGTCAAAAAATCATTTATATTTTATTTATTTAAAATATAAATGATTTTTTGACAGAAAATTTTAATAATCTTTTCAAAACAAGAAAAAAACAAACCTTAACTGTTGCTGAACAATACAATGTTTTAGAAAAATTCGTAATATTAAGGATATATTAACTCCAAACAAGTGCTTCATAGTTGATTATAAATATGAAGATAGATTGACTTTCTAATAATAACAGTTCTAAATTTAATGAAAAATTAGTAAAATCAAATAGCGAGCTTATGAAATTTATTACTATAGCTACTTTGGATTTTAATCATGACACCTTTATAACAAAAGATGTACAACCATATAGCAATTATTTATAAAAGGAAATGATACACTAGAAGTCATAATTTTTTGTGCCGGTACAGAGTAAATATTTTTGATGATAATTCAATAAAGGTATATTCAGCAAAAACACAGAAAAATAAATTTAGATGTGAAAATCACAAATTAAAACTTTGCCGCTTGAGGAAATTTGGAAGAAGATTGCTCTTCTAAAGATTTATTAGATATGAATAAAAATTCTACAAACCTATTAAAATTTATCACAGGAAGTCACAACGAAATTACTAAAACAGAAAATATTATAAAGAAACTAATTGTGATATGGTAAGTAGGTAGCGATGGAACAGAGTAGTTACAATTGCTCTTAGCTGTTTTTTAAGTGGACAAAAATTAGCAGCAGACAAGGAAGAACGCTCTTTGTATATAAAATAATCAGAATATAATGCAAAAATACATTATAAAGTAGACAAGTGGTGAAGGTGGAATTTAATATTATAGAATTTTTTCGGGATTTATAATAAAGATATAGATACTATTCAAACAACATATATTTATTGGCAAATATTAGAATTAGTCAAAAAAGTTAAATTTTCAGTTGTAATTAGAGATAATAGTGTAAACGGCCTTTTAAGGCTACATATAAAAATTCACTAATATTTTTAGAGATAGAACTCATAAATAATTAAAATTACCCCTAGGAAAATCTATAAATCTATAAAACAACAAGTTTTTTATAGGTTTCAATAGATTCCCACTTTCATGGAAATGACATTGGAGTTGTGTTATATCATAATGTTCACTTCGTAATATTTGTATCTATACTGTAAAAGAATTACCGCAACTGCATTTTGCTTTAGCTTGTGGGTTGTGAACGTTGAAATATGAGCTACCAAGTTCTTCTATAAAATCTAAAATACAGTCCAGCATAAATTTTTGAGAGATAGGATCAATAATAATTGTAGCATTATGTTTAGTAATGACATAATCATCCTGTTCTATAGTATTTTTTGAGACTAATTCATAATTATACATCAGACCTGAGCAACCACCACTATCAACAGAAACTCGCAATGCTAAATTCTTATCTTTTTCTAGTCCTATTAACTTGCGGACTCTCTGAAAAGCTCTATCCGTAATTGTTATCGTCACTTAAAATTACCTTGTAAAAGTCTTATAAATTATATAATATATTTTAATACCTTTCAAGGTGGCATTGTTGCATGATTCTGATGTAATTCCCACGAAGGCGGGAATTAACATTGGACACTTTTTTTGATCCATGTAAAATGCCTTTTAAAATAAAGGATAACGATGCTAGCTTCATATGCTTCCGATCCTCTTAAAAGTAGGGGGAGATTATATAAGGAGATTCCGAACACGTATAGAAATGAGTTTGAACGTGATCGTGATCGCATCATTCATACTAATGCATTTAGGCGTTTACAGTATAAAACTCAGGTTTTTATTAATCACGAAGGAGATCATTATAGGAATAGATTAACTCATTCTCTAGAGGTTTCAGCTGTTGCACGTTCGGTTGCTAATACTTTAAATTTATCAAGTGACTTAGCTGAAACAATAGCACTTGCTCACGATCTTGGTCACACGCCTTTTGGTCATGCTGGAGAGAGAGCTTTAAACGCATGTATGAGAGATTATAACGGCTTTTCCCATAATGCTCAATCTTTAAAGATACTAACATTACTTGAAAAAAGATATGCGGCTTATAATGGAGTGAATTTAACATGGGAAGTTTTAGAAGGAATTGTAAAACATAACGGTCCTATAACTTGTGAGATAAATGAATATATAGCAGAGTATAATAAACAAAATGATTTAGAGCTTGATACATATGCATCTGCAGAGGCACAAATAGCAGCACTTGCCGATGATATTAGTTATATTTCACATGATTTGGAAGATAGTATCGGTGCTAAAATTATCGATTTTAATAGTCTTGCTGAACTTAAATATATTGATCAGTATGTTTTTGCACTTAAGTCAAAATTTAAAAATATTAGCTCCTCGTGTCTTATTTATGAGGTAGTACGTAAGCTAATGCATGAATTGATTACGGATTTATTATGGCAAACAAAAGAAAATTTAAATAAAGAAAAAATTACTGATATAGATGAGATACGTAATTTAAATTATCAGCTAGTGGATTTTACGGCAAACACTAATGAACGTATTAAGGAAACTAAAAAGTTTCTACATGAGCGGGTTTATAAAAGTAATAAAATTACAGCCATCAGCCTTAAGTGTACTAAAATCGTACAAGGTTTGTTTAAGGTTTATATGGATGATATTAATTTATTACCGGTGAATTGGAAAATGCTAATAGACTCTAATGAAATATATAGTAAAGCTAGAGTTATTGCCGATTATATAGCAGGTATGACAGATCGCTTTGCTATTCAGGCATATAATCAACTTTGTTAGACTTTCTGCATAACTTGCTTCTAAGGGTAATTTGTACGTTGATCCAGTACTCAAATCTTTACATAATAAGTTAAATGTAACGCTGCGGTTTGCTGCGGAAGTGTCTCCTACAAGTTCCTCCTTATTAACGTTATGCAGAAAGTCTATCTGTACATTTTTAATAACATATAAAATTATGAATATATTTAATCAATTGAAACAAGACATAATTGCAGCAAGCCGGCAATTATATAATAATCAAGAAATAGCGAATATTGTTACTATTGAAACGTCGAAAGATAATTTTAATGGTGATTTATCAAGTAATATTGCAATGATCATTGCTGCTAAAGAAAATATGCCTCCACGTACGGTGGCACTGAAATTTAAAGAAATACTGATAACATTACCTTATATTGCAAGTATAGAAATAGCAGGGCCGGGCTTTATTAATTTTACTATAAAAGCGGAAAGTTGGCAGATAGCAATAAAAAATATTCTACAGCACGAAGGAAAGTTTTTTGAAATTGATATAGATAAGAACAAATATATTAATATCGAGTATGTTTCAGCCAATCCCACTGGTCCAATGCATATAGGTCATGCTAGAGGAGCAGTATATGGCGATGTTTTAGCAAGAATTTTGCAAAAGGTAGGTTACAATGTTACAAAGGAATATTATGTTAATGATGCAGGATCACAAATAAATGATTTAGTTAGTACAGTATTATTACGTTATAGAGAAGCTTTAGGCGAAAAAATTACTATCCCTGTTGGTTTATATCCAGGAGAGTATTTAATTCCGGTTGGACAAATTTTAGTGAAAGAATATGGTAATAAATTATTAGTGATGGATGAAGAGGAACGGTTCAAAATAGTCAAAAATTTTGCTGTAGAAAAGATGCTTGATTTAAATAGAAAAGATTTAGAAGAGTTAGGTATTAAACATGATCTATTTTTCTCTGAACAGTCATTACATGATAAAGGTAAAATAGAGGAAATAGTTAAATTACTTACTAATATGGGGCTAATTTATGAAGGTACGCTACCTGCTCCTAAGGGTAAAATTCATGCAAAATGGGATAACAGAGTTCAAAAATTATTTAAATCTACCAAGTATGGTGATAGTCAAGATCGCCCTATAGAAAAAGCTGACGGAAGTTGGTCGTATTTTGCTTCCGATCTTGCATATGCTAAGGATAAAATAGATAGAGGAGCTAATCACTTAATTTATGTACTTGGTGCTGATCATAGTGGATATGTTAAAAGAATTGAGGCAATAGTTAAAGCTCTAGGCAAAGAGCAGATTAAAGTAGATGTTAAAATCTGTCAATTGGTCAATTTTATTGAAAATGGTGTGCCCGTTAAAATGTCAAAACGTCTTGGAAACTTTGCTAGTGTGCAAGATGTAAATCATGAGGTGGGTAAAGATATCATAAGGTTTATGATGTTGACTAGACAAAATGATAAGCCGCTTGATTTTGATTTAGTAAAAGTGAAAGAACAATCAAGAGAAAATCCTATCTTTTATGTACAATATGCACATGTAAGAACAGTATCAATTTTATCAAAAGCTATGGAACTAATGCCGGAATCTTATAGTAGCTTTGAGGCTGGTATATATGATTTATCATTATTATCATCAGAAGAAGAAATCGACATCATAAAACTTTTAGCTGCATGGACAAAAACATTAGAAGTATCTGCAAAATATTTTGAACCACATCGTATAGCATTGTATTTAATAAATTTAGCTTCAAAATTTCATTCTATATGGAACTTTGGTAAAGAAAATAGTGACTATAGATTTGTAATTGAAAACAATAAAGAATTAACTACCGCCCGTCTTGCTCTTGCTAAAGCTATACAAAAAGTTATAGCTAGCGGTTTTGAAGTGATAGGTGTAGAACCAATGAATAAAATGTAATTATTGTAAACGTTAGTACTAAACTTGCTGTGTTATTAACGCTTTTGTGGGAATGACAGCTAGAGTATTTTATTTATGATCAATAATATTTTTGTTAAAATATGTATAGGGTGTTTAATATGTATATCTGCTATTTATTTTGCTTATCAATATTATCAGAGTAGCAAGCCGATAATAACTATTTATCCTGATGAGCTGCCTACAAAAATAAAACCGTCTATAATAGAAAATAACCAAGCAGCAGTACATAGTACGATATATGAAAATCTTATTGCTAAAGATATAAATATTAAAACTGTAAAATTGCTTCCTGATCCTGAGAAACCTATAAATATAGATTCTTGCAACCAAAGTCAAAGCGATGAATCTTTTGATGAAATATCTAACCTTATTGCATTAATAGAGCCAAGTAATAACTCCAAAAATGAAACAGATTTAAATATAATAAAGCTTGAAAAAGGAACTAAAGATAAGGCTAGTAATGCTAAAAATTGTAAAAATAATGGAAATTATAAAGTACAACTTGGTTCGGTAAAATCTGAAGTAGAAGCAATACAGGAAGGGGAAAGAATAAAAAAGAGATTCCCGAAAATTCTTCAAAATGTTGTTATCACAACCAAAAAAGTTAAATATGACGACGGCAAATTTTTCTATTTAATCTTAGCTGGTGATTATGGAAGTCTTAGTCAAGCTAAAGTGGTTTGTAAGAAATTAGCTTATAACAAGCAGAGTTGTGTGTTAAAATGATGTTTTATTAGCATAGTTGACTTTACTATCTAGAAATACAACTAAAAATGCTAAAATTTTAGTATTTTAAACTCGATCCCGTGATCAAGTAGCAGGATGACAACAAAAAAATCGAGCTATGTAACAAACTTTGCGCGGGAATGAAATAGGAGTCAATACAACAAAAACAAATACTAAACATTTTATGAAACAAGCTAAAATAGAAAATATTGATTTTGGTAATGCATTATCGGAGCGTTATCTTGCTTATGCATTATCAACAATTATGTCGCGTTCGCTTCCTGATGTACGTGATGGACTTAAGCCTGTACATCGTAGGTTATTATACGCCATGCTACAGCTAAGGCTTGAACCGAATTCTGGCTATAAGAAATGTGCAAGAGTAGTTGGTGATGTGATCGGTAAATATCACCCGCACGGTGATGGTGCGGTATATGATACTTTAGTGCGTCTTGCTCAATATTTTTCATTACGTTATCCTTTAATTGATGGACAGGGCAATTTCGGCTCTATAGATGGCGATAATGCAGCGGCTATGCGTTATACTGAATCACGTATGACTGAGATATGTATGTTATTAATGGATGATATTGATAAGGATACGGTAGATTTTCGCCCTACTTATGATGATTCCGATTTAGAACCAGTAATAATGCCGGCAAGTTTTCCGAACTTACTAGCTAATGGTTCTGAAGGGATAGCAGTCGGCATGGCAACCAATATACCGCCGCATAATTTACATGAGTTATGTGATGCTCTAATACATTTAATCGACCATCCGAAAGCTGAAGTTAACGATATAATGAACTTTATTAAAGGTCCTGATTTTCCGACTGGTGGCATAATTATTGATAAAGCTGAAGTTATTAATGCTGCATATAGTACGGGACGTGGTAGTCTTAGAGTGAGAAGCAGATGGAAAAAAGAGGAGTTAAGTTACGGTACATATCAGATAGTTGTCACTGAAATACCTTATCAAGTGCAAAAATCAAAACTCATAGAACAAATAGCGATATTACTAAAGGATAAAAAAATCCCGCTTGTTAGCAATATTAGAGATGAATCAACCGATATTATCAGGTTGGTTATAGAGCCAAGAGATCGTAATTGTGATCCGCAGGTAGTTATGGAGTCTCTATTCAAGCTAACGAATTTAGAAAGCCGAATTCAACTAAATATGAATGTAATAGGTAGTAATAACGTACCGAGAGTAATGAATATTTTAGAGATTTTACAAGAGTTTCTAGATCATAGGCAAAGTATTGTTACTCGCAGGTCAACTTATCTTTTAAATAAAATCCAGCATCGTTTAGAAATTCTAGAAGGACTTAGAATAGCTTATCTAAATTTTGATGAAATCATTAAAATTATTCGTGAAGAGGATGAGCCCAAAGCGATAATGATCAACTGGTTTAAGCTAACCGAAATACAGGTAGAAGCGATATTAAATACCCGTCTTCGTTCGCTTCACAGGCTTGAAGAACAGAAAATTATTAATGAACATAGTAATTTAAAAAAACAACAAGTCATATTAGAAGAGATTTTAAATAATCCTAAAGAACTATGGAAAGTAGTTAAAAAAGAAATAAAAACAGTACAAACAAAATTTGGATTAAATACAGTAATAGGAGCAAGGCGGACCTACTTTGAAGAAGTAACGCTTACGAATCAAGTAGTTGATATAACGGCTTTCATTACTAAAGAACCGATTACTATTATCTGCTCAAAAATGGGGTGGGTACGTTCGTTCAAAGGTCATAACAATGATTTATCGAATATTAAATATAAAGAAGGTGACACAGAAAAATTTATTTTAAAAGCTTATACGACCGATAAACTATTAATAGTTAGTTCAGAAGGGAGGTTTTTTACGTTACTTGCCGATAATATTTCCAAAGGTAAAGGAACGGAGGAATCTATAAAGTTACTTGTGGATATAGGCAATAATGATATTACTAATATTTTAGTCTATAAACCTGATCAGCTTTTATTACTTGCAAGTAGCATAGGTAAGGGATTTTTAGTTAATTCAAACGAAGTAATTGCTCAAACAAAAACAGGAAAGCAAATTATGAACGTACCAAATGGACATATATGCATTACTTGCTTGCCTGCAAATGGAGATAGTGTTGCTTGCATCGGTGAGAGCCGTAAATTGCTTGTGTTTAATATAGATGAAATACCTGAAATGAAAAAAGGACAAGGTGTAACGTTACAAAAATTTAAAGATGCAAAGCTTCTCGATGTTAAAATATTTAATAAAGAAGATGGTTTAGGCTGGAATAACAATGGAAAAGTAAAGCTCGAGAAAAATATTATTACCTTTTTAGGGAAAAGAGGTGGTGCAGGTAAATTACCGCCTATGGGTTTCCCTAAAAATAACAGGTTTTCATCATCGTAATAAAAATTTAGTGTATATAAGAAACCCAGTATATTTTATATGGTTTGATACAAGCGAATTTTTAGGATTCGCTTGTGGTACTCACGTTACAAAGCTAAGCATAATTTGACAAGAATTAGAAAGCTGCAGACTAAACCAATGGTTCAGAAGTGTAACAGAAGAGTAAACAAGGCTATTGCAATAACGAACTATAATAGTTCGATTAAAAAAGTTAAATAATCAAGGCATAAGATTGCTCTATGCCTTGATTATAATAATGATGAAATTATTTTATTCTCATAGAGCATAATGAGTTTGTAAGTAATTTTGTTAACTCTTACAATAATGCTAATCGGCTATAAAACGATGTAAATTTGTAAACAATTAAAACTTAAGTTTTGTACCTATAAGACCAACAGTACCTCGTGTTGTCTTACGAGGTGCTTCAGGGTAATATACAGGCTTACCTTTAGCTTGGAAATGAGAAATTTCAGCATATGGTAATAAACCAGGCATGATCTTATATTCAGTAGCTAAGCTTACAGTGTTAACAGTATTTTTATATCTTGAAGTTTTGAGATATTCAAGGCTTGTTTTTATAGGTCCTTGCCTATAAGCAACTGCTCCATTGTAATAATAGGTATCACGACCGACTTTATAATATTCTTTAGCGGTTAAGCTTTTACCTAAACTACCGTAAGAAGCTCCGCAAGAGAAATTACCGTAAGTAAATACTGCTCCAAGATTATATGCTTTTAAATTAGACAGCTTATAAGTATTTAGAACCTCTACTCCTTTAGTTCTGTCCATTTTAGTATGAATAAGACGACGAGCAGGCTTGCCGTATTCTCCGGTAACAGATAATTTTAAGTCTGTATCTTCACTAATTTCATGTTCATAAGTTAAGCCAGCAGAAAAAGCATCTCTAATATTCTGATTGATAGTCATAGCTTCATTATTTTCTAATTTAACCCTCTGTATTCCAGTTTTAGAAACGCTAATCACATTGCTTCCTGAACTTTTGTCAGGCATTAAATTATTTATATATCTATTACCACCTGTATTAGCAGTATCGGGAGTATAAGAGATAGCGGCTTGGAAGCCTTTCATTTTAGGCGTAAAAAAGTTTACTCTTCTAGCTCTTTCAGTTTTATCATTGATTTGATCAAAATAATTCGAGTATGATTCAAGATAAAAGCTAGCATTAGTATCAAAATCCGGCTTTAAGCCTTTATACCTCATATGCTGACCATTGAGTAGAGCATATCTAGACCACCCCCCAGTACCTGCAGTTACTTGAGAGCCAGTAATACGTAATTTAGCACTTGCATCAGCAGGAGAGCCGAGTTCTGTTTTACCGTAACTAGTTTCAATAAAGATATGTGATCCATTATAACTTGTAGAGGTTTTTACTCTTGTAGTAGGCTGAAGCACTATTTTAGCACCTGCTATTATATCATTAATAGTTTTAGTAATAGTTGCCGCAAACGCTGCTTCTGTATAGAACCCTAACTTTTTCCTGTTATCGGTTACATTTTTATCAAATAAAATTAAATGATCCTGTTTAATGTAACCACTTTCAAGTAAATAAAATCCTTCTAATTTTATTGAAGTATCAGAATTAGAAATAATAGGTGTTGGATTTTTTGTGGCAAGACAAGCCGATGCGAAGCAAACAATACTTGTAGCTAATAATAAATTTTTCATTTATTGAAGTCTCCATAAAACTAAATAATAATTTATAAAAATACTAAAAAATAAACTTTCAGTATATAAATCTAACTACACTAAAGTATAACAATGCTTTATAATAATTGACAATAAAAAACTATTTTAATTTGTAATAATTTAATTTTAAATAGATAATGTTGTATTATTACCACTATCATTATTCAAGTAACCTTAGACTTATAGTTTTAAAGAAAAATTTTGTATTGTAAATAATTATGAGTTATAATCATTAGTTTATTAATTAAATTAAGTTTTGATTATGGCTATTATGTCAGATAAGTGGATAAAAGAAGCTGTTATAAATCAAAGTATGATTAAACCATTTGTGGAAAAGCAGGTCAGAGTTCATAATAAAGACAAGATTATTTCTTATGGTTTATCTTCTTACGGCTATGATGCTAGAGTATCTAATGAATTTAAAATATTTACCAATATTAATTCTACTACGGTTGATCCAAAAAATTTCAGTGAATATAATTTAGTTGATAGAGAAGTAGATGTGTGTATTATCCCACCTAATAGTTTTGCCCTTGGCAGAACTATAGAATATTTTAAAGTACCACGTGATATATTAGTTATTTGTGTCGGCAAGTCCACTTATGCAAGGTGCGGTATAATAGTAAATGTGACTCCTTTAGAGCCAGAGTGGGAAGGACATGTAACTTTAGAGTTTTCTAATACTACTCCATTACCTGCTAAAATATATGCAAATGAAGGAGCTTGTCAGTTTTTATTTTTAAACAGTGATCAAATGTGTGATACTTCATATGCTGATCGACAAGGAAAATATATGAAACAAGTAGGCGTAACTTTACCATTAACATAACTTTTTTATTTAAAAAATTTATTAGTTCTTACTTTAAAAAACAATAATACTATTAAGTAAGTAATTATAAATATAATATTTTTAATAAGGATCTTTATGAGTACAATAAATACTAATACGAATGAGGTAATGCCTCATATTTCCGTTAATGCACAATATATAAAAGATTTATCTCTTGAGAACCCTTCTGCCCCATCTTCTCTTGCAGCTTTGGATCAACGCCCTCAAATTGATTTATCTCTAGATATAAATATTACTAATTTATCGGAAGAAAATTTCTATGAAGTAGAGTTAAATATCGAAGCAATTGCAAGAAATGAAAAATATACATTATTTCAGATAGAATTAAAATATGCCGGAGTATTTAATTTAATTAATATTGATTCTGAACAACATCCGATTTTATTATCCGTTCATTGCCCGGCAATGATATTCCCATTTGCTAGAAAAATTATAGCTAGTTGTACTCAAGATGCAGGATTCCAGCCTTTAATGATTGATCCTATAGACTTTGGTGCCTTATATCATAAAAAAATGTCGGAGCATCAAAACTAAGAAAATCATTTAATTATTAAATACACTTCGTTTTAAACGTCATGGTTTTTAAATCAATATAGATAAGATATAATAGTAAAAATTTTATCAATATGTTTAAATATTCTTTACTTATATTATTAATGAATGTATAAAGCACTAGATAAAAAATTATAAATTAATTAACAATAACTAACTGTAATTAAATTATAACACAATATAAAAATTATTTTATGGAGAAAAACAATGAGAGTTTTGTTAATTGAAGACAAGCCGGAAATGGCGAACTTAATAGAGCTAACTTTAGCTTCAGAGGGTATAGTTTGCGATAAAGCTTCAGTTGGTGTAGAAGATTTAAGGCTTGCTAAAGTCAGTGGTTATGATCTAGTGATTTTAGATCTTATGTTACCTGATATTAATAGTTTTGAAATATTACTAAGATTGCGTGCTGCAAAAATAAAAACCCCTATCTTAATTCTATCTAGCTTAACGGATACGGATCAAAAAATTACTGGTTTCTCTTTCGGAGCCGATGATTATCTAACCAAGCCGTTTGTAAGAGAGGAATTAATTGCTAGAATTAAAGCTATAGTTAGACGTTCTAAAGGTCATGTAGCATCAGTATTTAGATTTGATAAGGTTAGTGTAAACCTAGATACTAGAAGTGTAGAAGTTGAAGGCAAAAAAGTACATTTGACAAACAAAGAATATGCTGTTTTAGAGCTATTAATACTTCGAAGAGGCACTATTTTAACTAAAGAAATGTTCTTAAATCACTTATATAATAGTGTTGACGAACCGGCAATAAAAATTATTGACGTATTTATTTGTAAGCTTCGTAAAAAGCTAAGTGATGCTGCCGGCGGTAGAGATTATATTGATACAGTATGGGGACGCGGTTATATGCTAAAAGAATATGATGAATTACAACAAAAAGAAATTTTAGCACAAGGAGCATAATTAATGCCTTTATCTGCTTCTTTACTTGGTAAAAATAGTACTTATAAAGATAGTTACGATGCAACTTTATTATTTAAAATTCCACGTATAAATAATCGAAACGAACTTGGAATAAATAGTAATAATCTTCCGTTTTACGGTGTAGATATTTGGAATACATATGAACTATCTTGTCTTAATAAGAATGGTAAGCCATGGGTTGGAGTAGGCACTTTTTATATACCAACGGATTCTGAAAATATAGTAGAGTCAAAATCATTTAAATTATATCTAAATTCTTTTAATAACTTTGTTGTTGAATCAATAGAAGAATTAGAAAGAATTATCTTGCAGGACCTAAGTAATGTTACACACGCTAAAGTAACAGGACAGATATTTCCTATAAATACAAAAATAGAATTTGGTCTTCCAAGCGGTAAAAATATCGATGATTTAAATATAGAATGCAATAATTACTGTCCACCCGATAATAGTTTAATTGAGTATGAAGATGTTTTGGTAGAAGAAGAGATTAATTCTAATTTACTAAAATCAAATTGTTTAGTAACCGGTCAGCCGGATTGGGGTACAATCGTTATAAAATATAGAGGAAAAAAGTTAAAACATGATTCTTTCCTAAAATATCTAATATCTTTTAGAAATTATAATGAATTTGCAGAGCAGTGTGCCGAGCGTATTTTTACAGACATTAATAACTCGATAAATCCTGATTTTCTTTCTATTTATATAGTATATACTAGGCGTGGAGGGATTGATATTTGTCCATATCGTTCTCTAGATCAAAATTATAATTTACCTAGCAATAAACGACTTATTAGACAGTAATACACTTTTTTAATCCATAAAAAAATTTCGCTTTGTGAGGAAACCTTGATTATGTTGATAACAAGTTATCATTGTGAGAATTTACTAGCCCTTATTGTATAGATCAAAAAACACGTTCAGGTATCCACCCTAGCTTGACCACGGAAATACAAACTTAAAATACTAATAATTTTAGTATTTTTAACTGGATCCCACAATCAAGTCGTTGGGGATAATAATCAGACAATGATCCATGCAAGCAATTCTTCCGCAGAATAGAAGTTATTATAATTTTATGATTCTTTTGTAGGATTTTGTATAGGTTTTAAGACTTCTACTATTTTATTTAGGTCTATTTGACTACAGATTCCCAGTAATACAGGATCACGAGGACGAATAGAATTCATATTCCAATGACTACGGGTCCTAATAGCATTGATAGTAGTTTTAGTAGTACCTACTAGTTTAATTATTTGATGGTCTTGGATGTTCGGATAATTAGATAATAACCAATATATAGCATCCGGTTTATCTTGACGTCTTGCTATAGGGATATATTTAGCACGTTGTTTTTTCTGATTTTTCATCAATTCATCAGTTGGACTATATGAAATTTGTAAGCTAGTATTAGGATCTTTACTGCAACGTTCAATTTCCTCTAAAGTTAATTGACCGTTTGCAATTGGACTTAAACCTTTTATAGATTGTGCTACCTCACCGTCAGCCATACCTTTTATTTCAAATTCATGAATACCGCAAAAATCGGCAATTTGTTTAAAAGTTAAAGAAGTATGTTCAATTAACCACATAGCTGTGGCTTTTGGCAGAAGCGGTAATATTTTTTGCGCATTCATGATAATTGTTTTTTGGCTTAATTTGAAAAGTTATAACAAATAGAGTTATTTAAGTCAATCTTCATTTAAAATGATCAATGTCATTTTATAGCTAAAAGCAAGTAATAAAAAAATGCTATAAATTAGCATTTTTAACTGTATTGCTTCATCAATTACTGTATAATTTCCCTCGCAATGACGAAAAAATCGATCTATGCAACAAATAAAGCCAAGCTTGTAGTGGAATCCATCCAGTATTTTTTTATTGATACCTGTGGAGTGATCACAGTATGATATAGAAAAGAGTTGAATTTTCTCCTATGTGGGAATGATATATTACATCCTAATCTTCATTTAAAAACTGAACGATTTCCTCAACTACTTTCTTAGCATCTCCAAATAGCATAAAAGTATTATCATGATAAAATAGTTCATTTTCTATGCCTGCATATCCTGATGCCATAGAGCGTTTAATAAACAAAATAGTGTGGGCTTTTTCAACATCGAGTACTGGCATACCATAAATTGGACTATTCGGATCATTTTTAGTGGCGTGATTAGTTACATCATTTGCGCCAATCACAAGCACTACGTTAGTAGTAGCGAAATCTCTATTAATTTCTTCAAGCTCAAGTACTTTTTCATAATCTATATTAGCTTCTGCAAGTAAAACATTCATATGCCCCCCCTGGGGGCCATTCTACCGGCTACTGGATGTGCGGCAAAACGTACATTAATATTTGAATGCTCTAATATATTAACCATCTCTTTTATGATATGTTGAGATTAGGCTACTGCTATACCGTAACCCGGGACAATTATCACCGATGATGCATTAATGTGCCGCATCTGCAGGGCAGCTTGTTTTTGCTATTTTATCATCTTCTATATCTTTATTAATTCCTGCGGGGTGAGGTAAAAATGCCACAAAAAAAACCTTAATTAATGAGCGGTTCATAGCTTTACACATTATATTTAGCTAAAGTCCCCGCTACTCTGCCTACCAATGCTCCAGTAATAATGAGTAGGCTATTACTAAGTGTAAAGCCTATACCTGCTGCCGCAAAACCTGAGTATGAATTTAGCATAGATACTATAACCGGCATATCTGCACCGCCTATAGGTATTATCAATAATACTCCAATTAACAGCGATACAAAGACTATTAGATTAAATAAAAATATACTCTCTGAACGAATAAATGATCTTATCAAAAGAACTAATATTATTGCTGACCATAGAATTTTAACTGGCTACTTTTTATTAAGCCAATTTTAGAAACGCTATTACCGAACCACTAAAAGTTAATGCACCTATAGAAACGTCAAGTGAGATTTCTATTAATGAATTAATTGGTAAGCTGCCTACTATTCCTGTAGAAAAATTTTCAGGAGCAAGTACTGTAGTGTAAGCTACAAATACTGCAGCAAGACCGACAAAAGAGTGAAAGCCTGCAACTAATTGAGACATTGCCGTTATAGAAATTTTAAGTGCAATAATTCCTCCAATTATACTGCCTAATAATATTAGTAGTTATAATTGGTAATTTATGAGTAAAATCAGGTAGGAAAAAAGTAACGCTGACTTGCTATTGTCATCCCCAAAATACCTATAGTACTACCTAAACGTGCTTGTTTCTGTGAGGATCAGAATTTGAGGGATAAAATAAAACAAATAGCAGAAGCTAAATATAGTAATTGGATAATCTGCAGAGACATATATGAATTACTTATTTTACTAGATTCCTGCCTACGCGGGAAACAGCAAAATTCACTATCCTTAAAAAGGAAATCCTATACCTATAGAAACTATTAAAGGATTAAGTTTAACTTTAGAGGTGACGGTTTTATTACCTACTAAATTTGGTTTGTATTCAAGTTTAGGATTTAACAAAAATTGTTTTACGTCTAGATTGATTAAAGTATCATCTTTAGCGTAAAAATCTACACCTATTTGTCCTACAGCACCATGTCCGTTTCTAATTTTAAGACTGGTTGCTTGCGTAAGCATATAAGACCCGTGATAACCTAGACCTATATACGGTCTTATCCCACCGTAAGGAGCTATATGAAACTGTCCGGTAATCGTTGCAGGAATCATATAAATTGGTTTATATTTTCCTAGTTTAGTGACAGCACCGTAATTATGAGCAACATTTGCAATGGCTTTATACTTGGTACGTAAAACATTAAAGCCAAGTGATAATTCAGTAGCTAAATAATTGTTAAAGAATATAGTAGTGGATGCATTACCGCCATAACCATTTTTTGCAACTTCTCCTACTGAAACGGGTTGAGTAGAGGTAGGAGGAGGTAGTCCTTTTTGCTTAGCACTTGAAAAAGTAGCACCTAGACGCACCTTGAAAACTAAACTTCCTTCGTTTTCGTAATACGGTGTACTATCATAGTACTCAGTAGAGTCTATATCATTGTACATGCTTTTAGCAAAACTACTCATGCTTATGCTAGACACAAGCAAAGTTATCCCTAATTTTTTCACTATTCTTAACATATAATTATAACCTTTACTTGCTTAAAATTGATTACCATATATATTATATAAAATTTTTGTTTATACCTTTGTCATAAAAGATAGAATGCTTTTATGCTAAAAGTCAAGACATTTAATAAATTTATAGGAATTTGGGTATATTAATGAATGATGCATTAAAAACATATTTAACTGGTATAGGTTGGTTTTTACTTAGTTTAGTCAGTAGTAGTGCCAATGATGTAATGTCTAAATATCTGGGGACTCGTTTAGATAGCTTTGAGGTAGCTTTTTTCCGTTTCTTTTTTAGTAGTATAGTTTTACTACCTTTTGTTGCTTATTACGGTAAAAATACCTTAAAGACAAGTAGTCCTTTTGTACATATATTAAGAGGATTATTATTATTTTTCGGTATGACTGCATGGACTTACGGTCTTACTATTGCTCCTGTTACGACTGCAACCGTCATAAGTTTTTCTATCCCTTTATTTACTTTAATACTTGCCGTATTTTTTCTTAACGAAAATATTATTTGGCAAAGGTGGGTGGTTACCATAGTAGGATTTATAGGGCTTGTTATTACGCTTAAACCGCATGCAGAGGATTTTAATCCCGAAATTTTGTATTTTGTATTAGCGGCTATTTCATTTGCTATGCTTGACATTATTAATAAAAAATTTGTAATAAAAGAATCGATGATTAGTATGCTATTTTATTCTGCAATAGTAACTGCTATAGTATCGCTACCTGTAGCATCTCAGTATTGGCTAACTCCCAGTAGTTTTGAATTAGTTTTATTATTTGTACTCGGTAGTAGTGGAAGCATAATATTATTCTTCCTGCTTAAAGCCTTTTCTATGGTAGATGCTACCGCTACTGCTCCTTATAGATATTTAGAGCTTGTAATTTCAGCAATAGCAGCATATTTAATATTTAATGAATTTCCTGATAAAAGCACACTCTATGGAGCAGTAATAATAATTCCTGCCACCTTATTTATAATATACTCCGAAAAAAAAGCCATGAGCAGAAAACATGAATCGCAGTAAACTAGTATTTTCAAGTGTTATCGCCAATACTTTTGAATGGTACGATTATGTATTATTCGGTTATTTTGCACCTATAATCGGAGCTAAATTCTTCCCGAATGATGAAGCTAATACTGCTTTACTACAAGCTTTTTTAGTTTTTGCGATAGGCTATTTAGCAAGACTTCTTGGAGGAATATTTTTTGGTGTTATAGGTGATAGATTTGGACGAAAAGTAGCCTTAACTAGTGCATTATTTTGCATGTCTGCTCCAACCGTGTTAATCGGAATATTACCGACCTATCATACTATCGGCATTACTGCTACCATATTAATGATTATCGTTAGAATTTTGCAAGGATTATCGATGGGAGGAGCTTTGACCGGTTCTATTTCATTTGTTATTGAGCATACTAGCTCTAAACACCGAGGCTTCACCGGTAGTATTTTAATGTCTAGTATATGCTCCGGTTTACTGCTCGGTGCTTTTGTTTCTTATATAGTCAGGCACATCCTCACAGCTTCACAATTTGATAATTTTGGCTGGAGAATACCTTTTTTACTTGGTTTTTTTATTCTTTTTGCAGCATTTTATATTAAAAAACATACCGACGAAACACCGAATTTTAAAAACCTAAGAGAGCAGAAAAAGATTTTACAGTCACCGTTAGAAAAAGTTATTACCAATCATTGGTTTGATATATTAATCTCAATTTTTATCAATGCTCCGGGTTCGATAATATTCTACCTAACTACAATTTACTTAGTATCATTCCTAAAAATCAGCCGTAATTTCACTGAAGATGAGGTAAATAGTCTCGCTAGCGTATGTTACGTGATTATGATAGCCGTAACTTTATTAAGTGGTTATTTATCCGATATTATAGGTCGCAGAAAAATTTTTGTAATTAATCTTGTAATAATTATTGTAATGACACCGTTTTTACTTAATAACTTTAAGAATGGCGACTTCACGAGCATAATTATCTCACAATTTATATTGGCAGTACTTGCCGCTAGCTATATTGGTCCTGAACCGGCATTGCAAGCAGAATTTTACCATGCAAATATACGTAATACCGCTCTCTCTATTTCATATAACACTGCTACAAGTATTTTTGGCGGTACTACGCCTCTTGTCTTTGAATATTTAGTACAAAAAACAGGTCATGTAACCTCGGCAGTTTATTACATCATATTAAGCTGTATTTTTGCATTGATTGCTTTATCTTTTTACAAAAATAGAAGTTTAGATAAGATGCAAAGCTAATAAGATGAAATAATATAACAAATTCAAAAATTCTTCTTGATTTAATAGCAAATATGTGGCACAAAGATTTTGAAATAAGGTTTAGGCTACTATAGCTCAGGGGTAGAGCACTTCATTGGTAATGAAGAGGTCGGGGGTTCAATTCCCCCTAGTAGCACCATTAATATATTCAAAGCTTTATAAGTTTTTATCTTTGCTTGAAAAACTCATACACTGATTTTAGTCTAGTTTCTATCAGATACTGTTTATTTTATAAAGCTAAGTTGCAAATAATATAAAACTAATGTATAATTTTCATTAAAATACGATAATGATTGTTTTATGATAGACATACTTCTCTTTGTACATATTACTATTGCAATATTGTTAATTATAGTTATTCTAATGCAGCGTAGCGGATCAGATGGAATTAGTAGTATAAGCGGTGGTAATAACATGGGAGTGGTCAGTGCTAAAACAGTCAGTAATTTTCTTACTAAAAGCACTGTAATACTTATGATATTATTTTTAATAAATGCAATAGTACTTGCTAACCTTTCCTCAAAAAAGAAATCTGATTTAGTTTCTAAGATTAATGAAATTGAAGAAAATCAAACAGAAAATAGTTTACCTATAGCTAAATAGTTACAGTTTTATCTTATTAATATCCTCTCATACTTGTCACTTACATAATATAATTCTATCTTTGTAGTACATTGTTGTTATCTTGAATGTACTACTTGTTATCAATTGATGTCATCACCGTGAAAACGGTAAAATATTATAAAAAACTTATTTTTATATTGTTATATGTAATTTTTATACTAATATTAAGGTTATTTTTTCTAGATTTCCACCTACGCCGGAATGACTTCAAAGCTAGTGCTAACCAAAACAATTCTTTTTAGGAAATACCCATAAAATAATTTTAAAAATGTCTATAGAATTTAATATAAAAGAAAAGATTTATATCATTTTGTGTACGTTTTTTACAGTACTTATTATAGTAGGAAACTTAATATATCAAAAATTTATTTCCCTTAATATTTTTAATTTTTATATTCTTGAATTGTCTGTAGGAACAATTTTGTACCCGTTAACTTTTTTATTCACTGACTTGATAACCGAGTTTTACAGTAAAGAAAGAGCCAATTTTTGTGTAAAGCTTGCTATTATTTTTAATATAATAGTAGTTTTAATAATAAGTCTTATGGATAAATTGGAAGCTACTAATTGGTCTAATGTTGATAACATAACTTTTCATAAAGTTTTTGGCTCATATCATATATCTTTTTTAGCATCAACTTTTGCTTGTTATATAGCTCAACTTTTAGATATTAATATCTATTTATGGATACGTAAAATTACTAAAGGTAAATATTTATGGATAAGAAACAATTTCAGTACGGCAATTTCTTTATTTATTGATACTTTTATTGTAATTGGGATTATGAGCTTGTTTAATATTATCCCTCTTAAACAATTAGATTATCTTGTTCTTAATAGCTATTCATTTAAACTATTTTTTACTATATTTAGTACCCCAATATTTTATGCAGGAGTTTGCTTAATAAGCTTATTCTTTAAGAAAGGATAAGTTTTAACTTATCCTTTCTTAATATGAATAGTGAATTATTATATAATCTGTTATTTAGTTAATATATTAGATCTTTCTACACTTTGCTTCTACAGGTAATTTATAAGTCGATCCAGTACTTGAATCCTCACTTACGTCTATCTATATACGCTCTAGTTCGAGGTGCAGAACTACTTTAACCTTTGATTTCTACAACTTTTAAATCAATAGCAAATTACATAAGTAATTTGCTATTGTTGATTTATAAATTAACTTTTAGTTTAACAAGACCTTGATGGCTTTGATATTTTTTATGCGTATAATAATTATACTCAAGTAGAACATTTATATTTTTTCTACTCATAAGTATATTACTACCGATATTATATCCAAGCTTAGGTTGTTTTGGTAGAATAATTATTTCTTGTAATGCTTGTCCTTTAAAAGTTGCTTTTGCATTAACTTTTGTATTTTTATTATTGAAGTGATACTCAATATTACCGTACAAACTTGGTGTTAATACTATATTACTTATGGTTGCTATAGGCTTAAACACTATTTTACCGCCAAGGCTACTTTCAAATGATTGATTTGATTTCTTTTGAATCATTAAATTTTCTATATCTACATTATACTCTTTATAGTTGCTAGCTCTTGAATAATCGTATTTAAGGCTAATATTAGGGATTAAATATAAATCATATTTTGTACGATATTTATAATTTAACAAGCTTTCAAAACTTACGTTATTGTTTTGATATTTTCCAATTATATTATTGGTACTTATAGATTTGTTTTTAATATAATTATGACTGTAAGTTGTTATAGCTTGCAACGTGAAACCTTTAATTAGTTCTTTTTGACCGTAAATGCTTAAAAGATGACCGTTAATTGCTGTTTTTCCTAGTTTTTTATTATATTTAACTTGAGAGTTTAAACGGCTATAAGCTATTCCTATAACATCATGACTATTGATGAATTCAGCATCAGTCCCGATAGTTATGCCGGTTGTACGACCTTGATATTTTGGAATATTCTTCCAAGCGCTTTGTTTGTTGATCCCGTATAAGCCGCTAATCCATAATCCTCTATTTATACTAGCTTCTTCATCACCGGCAGCTATAATACCAATATTAAGTCTATTAGCTAAAATACTAGGATGAATATACTTATTAAGAGTTGAAGTTGCCTTAACTAATATTGCTACTTTGTTATTAGTTTCTTTAGATATCTGTTCTTTTAATACAGCCTCATCTTGTCTTGCAATTTCTTCAGTTTCTAATGACATATTGATAGTTTTATCTTCACTTTCTAAAGGTATATCTTTTTTAAATTCTTCTTCAGTTGTGTTATTGCTTTCTTCTAGTTCTTTTTCATCAGTTTCATATCCTTCATCTTCTTCATCACTAGATCTTAATGCTAGAAGTGATTTTTTGTCATCTGAGGATTTATCATTTTTGCTATCGTTAGAATCTGATAACATTTGTGATACAGTAGTTTTTGAGTCAGATAACTCTAACTTTTTATTGTTATCGTCGTTATCTTCATATTTTGTATCACTTTCTGTTAAGGATTTATCATTTTTGCTATCGTTAGAATCTGATAACATTTGTGATACAGTAGTTTTTGAATCAGATAACTCTAACTTTTTATTGTTATCGTCGTTATCTTCATATTTTGTATCACTTTCTGTTAAGGATTTATCATTTTTGCTATCGTTAGAATTTGATAACATTTGTGATACAGTAGTTTTTGAATCAGATAACTCTAACTTTTTATTGTTATCGTCGTTATCTTCATATTTTGTATTACTTTCTATTGAGGATTTATCATTTTTAACTTTGTTTTCTTGTTGTAATCGTTTTTTCATTTTATCTACAAGCGATTCTTTCTTACCTTTATTTTCTGGCTGAACATTACTACCATATTTTTGTTCTAGATTAGTAGATTCTGTTAGTAATTCTTCAACAAAAAGTAGTAATTCTTTATCTTTTGTTAATTCCAAAAGTTTAGAATTATAAATATTATGTACTTCTTGCCCTATTTCAGTTCTAGGACCTATAAAATCAGAGTTAGCAGTATTAAATGCCTCTCTTACCTCTTCTTCTGTATATTTTGTCATTTGCTGTGTAAAAATGTTATGTATATCTTCAGTTATAGGACCTATAAAATCAGAGTTAACAGAAGTAAACGCTGCTATTAATGCATCTGTACGTTTTTTGCTAGGTTTAACATTATCTTCAACATATCTAATAAATTCTTTATCTTTTGTTAATTCCAAAAGTTTAGAAGTATAAATATTATGTATTTCTTGTCCTATTTCAGTTCTAGGACCTATAAAGCTAGATTTCATAGTGCTAACTGCTTCTTGCATTTTTTCAAAATATTGCGTGTTTTGATTGACTTCAGATACATTTTTTGAATGCTCAAGTACTATTGATTCTATTATAGCTTTTTGCAACAAATCGGCATCAGAGTATTTTGCTTTATGTCCTGCTGATTTTTGTCCCGATAAAGCAAATCCATTATATCTTAAAGCTATATCAGAGTTAAAATCATAAACCTGTGGAACTGTTTTGCTAGTATGTGTGTTAATATTTTCATTTAATTTAGTAATTCTATTTATCCAATCTTCAGTAATCCCTAAATTTTTTAGATAAGTTATTTGCAAAATTTTTGAACCAGGCGGTGGTGGTGGCGGCGGTGGCATATTACTGGTATGAGTGTGATTTTTAGATTCTTCTTGCTCGTATTTTTGAAGAGCCTTTAATATTACATACATATTTAATTTACTAGAAAGAATTCTTACTTGTTGATCGCTCATGCCTGTAAATGAAGGCAAAGCTAATCTTAATTGATCTAAATTATTATTACTTTCATGTTTGATAATAGTAGCTTTTAAAAACTCTTTTAATAATTCTGGATCTTTTTCTTTTACTATAGCAATAAAATCATTTTGAGATAAATTTGCTGTAGTTAATTCTTCAAATTTTATTGTACTTAAAATAGCTGTTCTTAAATTATCGAGTTTAGCTTGTGCTTGATCAGAATGAATTACTTTTTTCAATTTGTTATTTTCTTGTGTTAAAAAATTAATTTGCTCTTGGGTTGTTAATATAGCAGGGTTTTTGATTAATTCTGCAAGCTTAGTGTCAAACGTTTGACCAAGAATTGCTGCTTTTTCATAAGCAAATTTTAATTGTTCAAATGGATTTTGTTTACTCTCTAATTCTCTCATCAATTTTGATTTATTTAATTCATGTTCAATAGGCTTCTTTAATGCTTCAGATATTTTACACGACGATAATAAAATACGTTCTACTGCATCATCAGCATCTTCATTGAAAAGATTTTGTAGTATTGCTTCGCTTGTTATTGTTTTCTTACCATTTACGGTTATATCTTGTATATATGGGTCTTGAACAAGGATAACAAAAACTTCTTTCGCTTTTTCTGTAACTTCTGGATTTGGATTACCAAATAAAGTTATAAGATCTTCAGTATTGATTCCTTGCTCAGCATATGATGCTGTTAATATTTGGCGGATAACATTTGTAATATCACTTTGTTTCTTTATGAGTTGATCTTGTAAATCATCAGCTTTTTTACCGCCTGTCTCAGCTCTATATTGCTTATATAATTTAGCATATTCTGTCTTTGGTTCACTTCTTTTTGGAGTATTGCTTTTAGTTATATTTTCAGTGGTTTTTTTATTTTTTGATTTATTATTTTGAATAAATTGATTATATAAATCATATAATTTAGGAGTACTTTTAAGCTTGTCTAAATAAGGATTACCAAACAGAGGAGGCAGTGGTGGTGGTGGTGGTGGTAGCAGCGGCGGCATGTTACCATTACCATGTGTTTTATTTTGAATACTTAATCCAAATAAATTATATATTTGCGTATTTAATTCTTGCTCAGAAAAGCTCATAATTTTAATACTATCTTCAAATCCCTGACTGTGAAAAGAATTTGCTAACTTAATCATTTCCGAACTACTTAAATCTTTTTCTGTAACATGATATTTTCTTAGTATTGCATTAATTACTTTTATTCCTTCAGGAGATATACCATTGCCTTGAGCAGTATATGAGTGTACATTATTTTTTAACTCTAATTGTAACATTAGAACTTTTTTTACTATCGATTTGTCTGTAATTGCTGCCAGTTTTAATAAATCTGATAATTTATCATGCCGCACTTCTCCTTTAAATACTAAAGGAATTATATTTTCTTTTGCATATTTGCTAATATTTTCAATAATTTTTTTTCTTTGTTCTTCAGAGCTATTTTTAAATAATTCTTTTAGAATAGGTTTATGTTCGACGTCAATATTTGTATTAAAATTTAATTTCCCCTTATCATCACTAAATAATATTTTTTGAATAGTATCATTATTAAAATCACTTAAGATAGCATTTACTGCTTCTTTTTTATAACTACTATCTACTTCAAGATTTAGTGCTGCTATAGGCTCTGTTTTAATAAGATGTTTAAATTCTTCAATGTTTGCTTCTTGTTGTATTATTTTATATATATTTTGCTGGGACTGTGTAAAATTATTATTCCCCTTTCCTTTAAGCAAGCGTTCAAGAGTACTTCTAGGATCAAAAGAATATGGTTGTTTTTCTTTTTTAAGTGTGTCAAAAGGAAATTGAGAAAATTTTTCTTCAGTATCTGTAGTTGTTCTAGAATGTTTAGTAAATGGTTTAGTAGTATTTTGTTTATTGTCGGCTTGATGTTTTACTTCTGTTTCAGCTTTTATTTGCTTTAGATAAAGCTTTGCATGTCCTTTATCTATATTAAATTCTTTCATTATTTCGTGAGTGTTAGGAATATGATTAGTATCTACATAATGCTGTTTTTTATTATGCATAACATGCATTCTTATATCATTAATATATTTTGTATCATTTGACTCTCTATCTTTACCAAAAAGTTTATGCAGTGTTTCTTGTGTAGGAATCTTTCCAATAGTTATAATTTCTGCTTTTTTATTCTTCATAACTTGATCTCTTATCGCAGTCCTACGAAGTTTTGCTTTGGCTTTATCTATATTAAGTTTTTTCGTTAATTCTTCTAATTCAGGAACCATGCCGGTAGTTGTGTAGTCCTTTTCTACAAGTGCAATTTTTACTAAATCAATATATCGATCTATTATTGCTTTCTTGTCCTTTTCTGCACGGCGTACTTTTTGATCTGTTTCTATTGTAGAGTTTGTTTTTCTAGGATCATAAACTATTCCAAGGTTTTCTCCTACCTCTTCAGGTGTAGGAATTACTCCTCGATTAATATATTCATTAAATTTTTTATCATAATCTGGTTGTGCTATTTGTGCGATATATAAAGTAATGTCAGCATTTTTTTCTCTTGCTTTGTGTCGGATATTTGTGTTTGAATCAGACAAAAGTTTCGGATCAAAACCATTTTGTACATCAAGTATTGCTTGATTAAGATCAGGTACTAACTTTGCTGCTTTCCAAGCTGCTTGTTTGGTTACTAAACTATATTGATTCCATTGATTTTTTCGCTGTGCTTCCGAAAGATGGCTCAAAGCCGGTGTTTTGTTAGCTAATTGTGTAAAACTTGCTGCTCTAGCACTTGTACTTAAAAAACTAATAGCTAACAAATATGTGGACATAAAAAAAGCTAAAGCATATTTTTTTGAATTGAAACTTTGTGCATTCATTAGAACCTCAATTAGTTATTATTATTTTTAATAAACGAGGCGAATAATATAATATTTATTAACTTATGTAAAATATTAATTACTAATTTTCATTAACTAATAAATTTTTTAGCTAAGTGTGATTAATATATTGTATGCAATAGTAATTTAGTTTTCGGTAAATAAAATATGCAAATTCAATTTCATTTATATAACACGCTTACTCGCACTAAAGAGCTTTTTAGACCTCAAGATCAGGCTAACGTAAAAATGTATGTGTGTGGACCGACTGTTTACGATAATCCTCATATAGGCAATAGTAGATCGGCAGCGGTATATGATTTACTTTATCGTATACTGATAAAAATATTCGGAAGTACAGCAGTAAAATATATACGTAATATTACCGATGTTGATGATAAAATTATCGATAGAGCTGAACTACTTGGCAGTACTATTAATGAGTTGACTGATAAAGTTACACAAGAGTTTCATATAAATATGGAATATTTAGGTTGCAAGCTCCCGAGTATTGAGCCGAAAGCTACAGAGCATATTGATATAATGATTGAAATAATAGAGCGCTTAATAGCAAAAAAACATGCATATATTGCTGATAAGCATGTATATTTTAATGTTTTATCGGCTCCGAATTATACAGAATTATCTAACCGAAATTTAGAGGAAATGTTTGAGGGAGTACGTGTAGAAAATAGTAAAACTAAAAAGCATCCACAGGATTTTGTATTATGGAAACCGGCAAAGCCAAATGAATCCGCAAATATGAATTTTGACAGTCCTTGGGGACTTGGTCGCCCTGGATGGCATATTGAATGTTCAGCCATGAGTTATAAATATTTAGGTGAGAATTTTGATATTCACGGTGGCGGAGCAGATTTAATCTTTCCACATCATACTAATGAAATTGCGCAAAGTAGATGTGCGTTCCCAAGTTCTACCTATGCTAAATATTGGGTACATCATGGTTTTTTAACGGTTAACGGCGAAAAAATGAGTAAATCCCTTGGTAATTTTATTACCGTCAGGGACTTAATGGACAAAGAAATTTCAGGAGAAGTAATAAGATTATTTTTATTAAGTAGTCACTATAGACGTCCCCTTGATTATAATGATAAAGCTATAGAAGATGCTAAGAAAACTTTAGATTATTGGTATAGAGCTATAGTAAATATTAATTTACAAAAAATAGATATCATACCTAATGATTTTATGCAAAGCTTACTTGATGATATGAATACACCACTTGCCGTAAAAATAATTAATGACTATGCTAGAGGGGTATTTACTTCTACAACTGAAGAGGAAAAAAAGTTTAATGCATCTAACCTTATTACTTGTGCTAATTTTATTGGTTTAATGAATAAGACTCCACATGAATGGTTTAATAGTGGTGTGAATGAACTATATATAAATGAGCTTGTAAATAAACGTTTAGAAGCAAAAAAACAAAAAAATTGGTTATTAGCCGATCAAATTCGTAATCAATTATTAGAACAACAAATAGTCCTAGAAGATAAGCCTGACGGTACTATCTGGCGAAAAGGATAAAAGCTTGTAAATTACGCATTATGCTTATATAATTTGTAGGCTTATGAGAATGAGACTTTAAGTCTATCTATGTCATTCCCGTGTAGGTGGAGTTCAGAAAAAATAACATTAATATTAAGTACATTTTTGATAAAATAAACATACAAAAACAAGTTTTTTATATGTTTTTCTGAATTTTCGCCTACGCGGGTAATGACATCCTAGACCTAAATAAGCAAAGTTCACACGTAAGATATAAGTTAGTTCATTGGTATGAGCATCTTACGGAGGTATAAACTAACAATTAGGAGAATGTAAAAATGTCAAAAATACCATCTGTTAACATTAAAGAATTATTGGATGCGGGCGTGCATTTTGGTCATAAGACCTCACGCTGGAATCCTAAAATGGGGTCTTATAT
This sequence comes from Rickettsia canadensis str. McKiel, assembly GCF_000014345.1. Classification (NCBI taxonomy): domain Bacteria; kingdom Pseudomonadati; phylum Pseudomonadota; class Alphaproteobacteria; order Rickettsiales; family Rickettsiaceae; genus Rickettsia; species Rickettsia canadensis. The sequence continues at coordinate 96,195 of NC_009879.1, forward strand.
ATATGGTGAACGTGATGATGTTCATATAATCGATTTAAGACAAAGTGCCGTTTTAATGAGTGTTGCTTTGAATGCAATATATGAAACCGTAAAAAAAGACGGTAAAATATTATTTGTAAGTACTAAAATACAGGCCAGTGATATTATAGCGGAATATGCTGAAAAATGCGGGCAATATTATGTAAATCATAGATGGCTTGGTGGTATGCTAACTAACTGGAAAACTATTGCGGGTTCAATAGAAAAATTAAATAAGTTAGAAAAAACCTTAGGAAACGAAGAAGCACTTATGGGCTATACTAAGAAAGAGATACTTGATATGAGTCGTAAGAAAGATAAATTACTTTTATCTCTTGCTGGTATTAGAAATCTTAATTCTAAACCTGATCTTCTAGTAGTTATTGACACTAATAAAGAGCATATAGCAATTAATGAAGCGGTAAAGCTTAATGTCCCTATAGTGGCAGTAGTCGATACTAATTCTAATCCTGATAATGTGGATTATCCGATTCCTGGTAATGATGATTCTATAAGATCAATAAGACTTTATTGTAGTTTATTTGCGGATGCAGCATTACAAGGACTTGCAGAATCAATGAAAGCTTCAGGAGTTGATATGGGTGCTATACAGGAACATACAGATAAGGCGTTAACTTCTAAAAGTGTTTCTAAATTAAAACAAACTAAAAAATTCTCTAAAATGAAAAATATTGATGAAGAGACAAATACAGAATTTGAGCAAGCATTAAATGATGCCGATAAAAATAAAAATTCTGAAAATGCATAATTAAATGGAGATTAAGTGAATATGAGTGAAGTAAATATAAGTGCTGTAGTGGTTAAAGCATTAAGAGAAAAAACCGGTGCAGGTATGATGGACTGCAAAAATGCATTAATAGAAACTAGAGGTAATTTTGAAGAGGCTATAGATTTTCTTCGTAAAAAAGGTCTAGCTGCTGCTGTAAAGAAAGCCGGACGTATTACTTCTGAAGGCTTAACAGCTGCAAAAGTTGAAGGACTCACCGGAGTAGTCATTGAAGTAAATTCTGAAACGGATTTTGTTGCTAGAAATGAGCAGTTCCAGGATTTAGTTAAGAATATTGTGAACCTTGCAGTAGTTGCAAAAACTATAGACAAGTTAAAAACATCTAAAATGTTGAACAGTAAATCAGTTGAAGAAGGTATTATAGAAAATATTGCTACAATCGGTGAAAATTTAACATTACGTCGTATGGATATATTAGAAATATCCGAAGGAGCAATCGGCTCGTACGTACATAATGAAGTTGTACCAAATTTAGGAAAAATTTCTGTATTGGTAGGTCTAGAGTCTAAGGCAAAAGATAAAACGAAACTAGAAGCTTTAGCTAAACAAATTGCAGTTCATGTAGCAGGAAATAATCCACAAAGTATAGATGATTCAAGTTTGGATCAAGTACTCGTGGAGCGTGAGAGAAAAATATTCTTTGAGAAATCTAAAGAAGAAGGAAAGCCCTATAATATTATAGAAAAAATGGTAGAAGGTAGAATACGTAAATTTTTCTCAGAAGTTGTATTACTTCAACAAGGGTTCTTGTTTGAGCCTAGACTTACCGTTGCAGAAGTAATTAAAAATACTGAAAAAGAACTCGGTGCAGAAATTAAAATTACCAAATTTATTAGATATGAACTTGGTGAAGGTATAGAACACGAAGAAAAAAACTTTGCCGATGAAGTAACAGCTATTACACAGGGTTAATATTTGTGTCAAGCCACCGTTAAGATCAAGAGCTAAGGAACTAAAAGGAGTGTGGCAATCTAGCAAAAATAATAAGAAATGCTATCATTTTTACTGGATTGCTTCGTCAAAACTTACAATTTTTCCTCGCAATAACATAAACTTCTCAAGTTATCTTCAGCTTAATACAATAAGTCTTAATTATTGATCATATATATCTTCTTATGATACGCAGGGTTAGTATGTCCTATTTCTAATACTCCTTTATTTTCATAAATTTTTTGAGTGAAATGCTCATAATGTCTGCTATTTACTGGTAAATATATAGTTTGTTGTTATAGTCGATTAACACCAGATAATGATGAATATGACAAAGTACCGATGAGCATTTTTGTAAAGCTAATTTGTATTGAAATGAACTACCTAGATTTACAGTATTGGTAAAAGTAAGCTTTCTATAAGCCGTAACTTCAATAATCTTGTTATTAAACTTTAAACTTGTATTTTAGTAGAATATTATTATGTTTATAATATCTTTTCACGTACTTATCCATAAGTCTGCTTCTAATTAATACCTAGGATCATTGTATAAGATATATATAATATATTGCATTGTTGGTTTTAGGAGTTGTAATCATAACTTTTTGTTTACCTGTCTCATCAGGGTTCACTATTTCTGTGATCTACTAGTTAATTTATAAGCACTTGTTATGCTAGCTGATTTACTTCTTTTTACTCCTTTTCCAATCTATTCTTTTACTTTTTCTCTCTTAGAAAAAATAGTATTTTCTTGAGGTTTAGTAGGTAGATGCACTAGGCTCCGGTTCTTTTTCTAGAATATTACCATCCTCTACAATTTCGATATCTCCCTTGTAAATTTATAAGTATTCGCTATAGTCTTTATCGGCTTTTACTTCCTTTTATTGCCATTTTGTCTTCTTCTATAGTAGCTTTTCCTAGAAATTTTACTCCTTCATATGATGCTATGCAACTGACTACTATTATTATTAACTCACATTCACTATCACAGAAACTTTGTAATTACTTTCAAATATTCATATAGGACTTTCTGGTTGTTCTCAACAAATTTTAAAGCATTTTCACGATAAATTTTAAGTTCTAGAGAATTATTAGAACTAAGTAAATATTGTAGTTTAGTTAGTAAATCCTCACCGTTTTTGATTTGGATAGCAGCTTTATGTTGCAGTATGTCTTTAGCGATATCGGTGTTTTTACTCATATCGGGACCAAATATAATACAATTAGAGAAATATGCTGCTTCTAAAATATTATGTCCGCCTTGTTTAAAAGAACCACCTATAAAAGAAATTGTAGCTACGGAAAAAAACAGTCCCATTTCACCGAATCTATCAACTATATAAAGATCATCGCTTAATACCGGTGAATCATTTTGCGACTTAGCGGTAGAGGATAAATTATGTGACTTACAGTTATCAATAATTGATTTAACTCGTTCAGGATGTCTTGGAATTAAGATAACATAACAATCTAAAAACTGCTCTTTTAAGCTTTTAATTATAGGTAAAATAAGTTCTTCGTCTTCCATGTGAGTGCTAGCAAATACTACAACTCGCCTATTGTTTAAATGTAAGCTTAATTTTGATAACTCTTCTTGATTGACCGGAAGTTTTTCATTAGCGAATTTAATATTTCCTAGGTTAATTGCATCTGATACTCCAAGTTTGTTGAATTTTTGTAAGTCACGCTCGCTTTGTACGATAATTTTACTGAAATTTTTGAGGATAAGCTGAAAAAAGCTTTTTCTTTTTTGCCAAGCTTTAAATGATTTATCAGAAATACGAGCATTTACTAGTAGTAATTTACACTGTTTAGCTCCCTCATTAATAGTACACGGCCATAATTCCGATTCTATAAAAATACCTAAATTAGGTTGCCAATTTCTTAAAAATTTTCTAGTAACAATAATATTATCTATTGGTAAGAATTGATGAGTAGCTATTTTAGGTAACTTAGTACTTAATATTTTAGCAGAAGCTTGTGTCCAAGAAGTTACTAGAAAACGCACATCAGGGTAGCGTTTACTTATATTATGTATTAATGTTAAAGCTGTCATAGATTCACCAATGCTAGCTGCATGAATCCATACTAAGAAAGAGCTATTTTGTCTATGCTTTCCGATAGCAAAACGTTCTTGTATACGTTTTATATCTTCTTTACCTATTAGTAAACGAATAAGAATTATGATAAAGTAAACAGGTAATAATATAAAGCTTAAAGTGTAATATAATAGCATCATTCCTTTAAGCTCTCTGTTAAACTTGCTAATTGTTTTTCAAGGTTTATATGATTTTGTATTTTATCATTTGTGAGTTCTAAAGGTGAGCCAACTATGATTTTAATAGTACCAAATGGTAGGGGTATTATTAATTTATCCCAACTGTTTAGTCTAAAACATTTAGAGGTACTACTGATTATTGGAATAACTTTTTTATTATATCTATAAGCAATTTCGGTAATTCTGCTATTGACTTTATATACCGGTCCTTTAGGACCGTCCGGCGTGACTATTATATTTGCACCTTGAGATAGGTTGCCTATAATATTGCGTAAAGCTGCAATTGGATTTTTATTAGTAGAACCTACTATAACTCTGCAACCGAATTTTCCTACTAGATTGTTTAAAATTTCCCCGTCTAAATGGGGCGATATTAAAGCATAGATATTTCTATGTCCTATAAACATAGCCGGACTCAAAGCAAGCATATTATGCCAAAATACAAAGATTACACCTTGTTCGTTTAGGAATTTTGCCTTATTACCGTTATCGTAGAATATAAATTTCTGTCTTGAAGTAAGGTAAACAAAACGCAAGTACCAATATAGTAAAATAGTAATTATACTAAGTACGCATCTGTTACGTTTTAAAAGTTTTTTAAAAGCTTTCCACATTATTTTTTTTGTTGGTTTAACTTTTCTCAATCTCATTCCAGCGAAGGTGGGAATCTAAAAAAATAATCTTAGTTTTACTGGATTCCCGTATTCGTGGGAATGACATTGATCGCTCTCTCAATTCTAAGGCAAGCTTCTTCTAGCTCTGTCATAGAAGTAGCATAAGAAATTCTAAAATACCCCTCTAAGCCGAAAGCAATGCCCGGTACTACGGCAACTTTTGCTTCTTCAAGTAAATATTCGGCAAAATCATTACTATTTGTAATAATTTTTGCTAACTTAGTTTTATGTCCAAATATTTTATCGCATTTAATAAATAAGTAAAACGCACCTTCCGGCTTATAGCACTCAAAATATTTTACTCTTTTCAAAATTGATAAAGCAAGGTCACGCTTTTGCTGAAAACTTAAAGCATTAGTTTCTATATAATCTTGAGGACCGTTTAATGCTTCAATAGCAGCCATTTGACTTATTGAGCAAGGGTTTGAGGTGTTCTGCGACTGGATAATAGTCATTGCTTTAATTAAAGCTTTTGAACCTACACCATAGCCTATACGCCATCCCGTCATAGAATAAGCTTTAGATACTCCGTTTACAGTAAATATTCGTTCTTTTAAATCGGGTGCTATTTGAGCTAATGTATAAAATTTAAAATCATCAAAAGTAATATGTTCGTAAATATCATCCGACATTACGTTTACATGGGAATACTTTCTTAAAACTTTAGCAATATTTTCTAATTCTTCAAAATTATAACTCGCCCCTGTCGGATTATTTGGAGAGTTAATAATAAGCCACTTAGTTTTATCCGTAATTAAAGGTTCTAAAGCTTCCGCACTTAATTTAAAATTATTTTCAATTCCACAATTTACAAAAACCGGTGTTCCTAGGCTAAGTGCAACCATATCAGGATATGAAACCCAATAAGGAGCGGGAATAATTACCTCATCCCCTTTATCTAAAGATGCCATAAACAGATTATATATAACTTGTTTACCGCCGGCACTAACTATTATTTCATCAAGTTCGTAATCTATATTATTTTCACGTTTGAACTTGTCTTTTATTGCTTGCTTTAAAGTTAGCATACCATCAACATTAGTATATTTGGTAAAGCCGTCTTTAATAGCTTTAATCGCTGCTTCCTTAATGTTATCAGGCGTATCAAAATCAGGTTCACCGGCACCGAGTGCAATAATATCAATACCTAGTCTTTTAAGCTCAAGAGTTTTTTTTACGATTGCAAGGGTTGGTGACGGCTTTATAGAATTTAGCCTCGTAGAAATAATTGACATATATTTTGAGTTTGTATTAATTAGACATTTGTTTGTTACACAGTTCGAATCCAGTAATTAAAAATTTTAAAATTAATAAGTTATAGTTGTTTCACTTTTCTCTGAATTCCAGCTTCCGCGGGAATGACATACATAGTTTTTCTGAGCTACGTAATAAGGCTTGTTTATAAAAGCAATAATACAGTAATTTTGATCACAATAAAATTATTTTATTTAAAAATTTATCAAGATATGTTTATTATAATAAGTAATATTAAATTTAGTAATTAAACTATGCTCGGTAAAATAAAAGACAAAATCAAACATGATTGCTTAATTATAATGGATATACCAAATTTTATTAAAAATAAAATTTTAGAATTTAAAAATTATATCAGTGATTGTAAATATAAATTCTCTCATATAGCTGAAACGAATTATCAGCTTGGACTCGATCATTTATATAGAGGTAATTTAAATGATGCACTGCTTAGGTTTAAACTAGTCGATAAATTTTTTAATCCTAATAATTCTAAAGTATATTATCAACTTGGATTGGTCTATTTTTTAAAAAATAATTACAGGCAAGCTATAGAATATTTAGAAAAATCTAATGAAAAATATAAAACTGTATTTATAAATTTTTTGAAAAATTATAATGATATTACTGAAATACCTCAAGAAATTTGGGTGCAATATCGCGATTTAACTGCAAAATATTATCCTACTATTTTTAATAACGATAAAAATATCAATCTTCCGTATAGGTTTGTTAATGAAGCACTTAAGCAGATATCTGATGTACCGGATAATTACTCTATTTTAGAGCTTGGAAGTAATATAGGGCTTGTAGGTTATGAAATACAAAAACATTTTCCAGAAAGTTTTACTTTAACCGGCGTAGAAATTTCTGCTTTAATGAATGCTTTACAAGAAACATATTATCCAAATACTAAAATTTACGATCAAATATATAATATTTCTATCAATAAATTTTTAAGTCAAAACTCTAATAAATTTGATATTATTTTTAATTTTTGCGGATTATCGTTTACTAACAATTTAGTAGAATATTTTAATTTAATATACTCATCTCTGAGTAAACAAGGGTATTTTGCCCTTTGTTTACCTACTTCTGTAAAGACACAGTTTTCAGTAAAACGCAAAGAATTTATTTTTAACTTAAATGAAATAAATAATTTTTTACAAAAAAATAATTTTACTATATTCACTTCGGAAGAAATAATACTAGCGGAACACAATAAATATAGTATTATTGTTTGTTGTAAGAAAACAACATAAATCAATGAGAATTTTAATTATACTATCTATTATACTATGCTCATTATTCGCAAGAGCTGATCTTGAATATGTTGATAATGACATATATAATTATAATGGTGGAAGAAATGAAAAGGGTTGTTTAGAAGTTTATGATCCATATGAAAAATTTAACCGTAAAGTGTTTGCATTTAATTCTGCGTTAGATTACATAATATTACGCCCTTTAGCGGTGGGTTATAAGAATATCACGAATGATTATGTAAAAGCGCGTGTTAATAGTTTAGTTAGTAATATTGATACACTGCTTACGGCGGTAAATTATGGACTTCAGTTAAATTACGATAAAACTATGAAAAGCGTTTGGCGGTTTCTCATTAACACGACGCTTGGTATAGGCGGTTTATTTGACGTGGCAGGTAAAGTAGGTTTGCCGTCTGATCGTCAAACCTTTGGTAATACTCTTGCGCATTATGGAGTAGCTCCGGGTCCTTATTTAGTGTTACCGATAATCGGTAGTACTAATGCAAGAGATATGACGGATCTGATATTTACTAACTATGTTCTTAATCCCTTAATGTATTACACTCGTAATGATTTTGAGCTTGGAGTATTGGTAGTTAGTAAAATAAACAATCGGTGTGTTGTATTACCGTTTAGTGATTATGTAATGAAGAATTCTACTGACCCTTATGTGGCTATTAGATCGGCATTACATCGTGCTCGTGAAGCATCGGTTCAATATCCTGAGAATTTTAAATGTCCTAAACCTAAAAATTAACTTAAAAGAGGATTATATGCACAAAATGATTACAGGTTTATTTCTGTTAGTTATAACGTTTTCTGCCTATTCTAATGAGAAAGTGCCTGCCGGTTTAAACGATTACATCACTAATTTAGTAAATGAAGCTTCAATTACACTAAATAATAGCAGTTTATCTCAAGAAGCAAAAATTTCTAAAGCTCGTGAGTTAATATACAATAACTTAGACTTTAACTGGATGGCTAGATATACTTTAGGACGTAATGGAGTAAAAACTTTATCTAATGAACAAATCAGGGAATTTATAAAAATTTACTCTAAATATGTTACTAAAGCTTATACTGATTTAATAAAAGATTATAAAGGTGCAAAGCCTAAAATAGTAGGAGTACGTGCGTTAAATTCTACTGATTTTATGGTTGCTATGAATATTATTAGTAATAAAGGACAAGATCCTATTAAAGTAGAGTATTTAATACGCGAAATGAAAAAAGACGGAAAAGGTTTTTTTAAAGTTTCTGATATAATTACAGAAGGCGTAAGTCTTATTGGAGCTCAACAAGATGAGTTTATAAATACTTTAAAGAATGAAGGTTTTGATCAATTAATACAAAATTTACAAAGTCGTTCTTAAATGCGGTGTCATCACTAACACGTCATTGTAAGCATTTGCTCGGAGCGTGGCAATCCAGAAAGATTATAGCATTTTTTACTGGATTGCTTCGTTAATTACTTCGTAATTTTCATCGCAATGCAGGTAAACAACATAACCCACTCACATGAAAATCCTAATAGTTAGTTAGTAATGAGCTACTTGTATCTCGTTTAGCTATAGCATTAAATATTAATATATTGAGTAGAGAATTACATGTTTCAATGATTCCGCAATAAAAGTAGAAATTCAAGAAGCGCTTCATAATGAAGATGTAATCGTAGTACAATCTACTTCAAAACCAGTGAACGATCTACTAATTGAGCTGTTCTTGCTAGTAGATGCAGCAAAAAAAAGTGCAAGTAAATAATATTGATAATGCCTTATTTTAGTTATGCAAGGGCAATATAGGTTTTAATTAATCTACGATTCCTACTAGGTTTAAGACGATTGTTTAGAGAAGTTTTGAGTAAACCATGTAATTACCATTGATTTATACACCGATAAAATAGAGCAATTTTTTAATATTCCTGTTTCTAATCTTACGCCTACATATTTATGTATTCCATTTTTAAGAACTTTTAGCAATTTCAATGTCGTTGCAGCTGACAAAGGAAAAGTATTGATCGAGTGCAAAAAATTAGTAATTTACTAAATATAGATTCAGCTTATCTGAATACAGAAAGGGATATAAATAATAATTGTGAGATGATAGAAATAATAGGTAAAGCCCAGGGGACAAATTGTATATTTAATATTATTAGATAGTGGCGAAACAATCGATAAAGTAGTAATCTTTTAAAAAAACATTCTGCTTGATCGGTTAATGCTTTTATAACTAATGAAGTGCTTTCTGTTGATTCTAAAGATAAAATTGAAAATTTAGTGATAGATAATATTTTTGTACCGATACTACAGAAGTAGGTGACTTATCTACAAAATTTCATATAATATCCGTGTTGCCTATCATCTTAAAAGAGTTAAGAAATATAAATGAGCTTGTGTACTCTAGCAATAAATCTATCTGCAATAAAAAATAATTACTTTTTATTACAAGATATTTGCAAAACCTCGTTAGTCGGTGCTGTCGTTAAAGCTGATGGTTACGGTCTTGGAGCAGTACAAATTTCTAAAGCTTTAATAGAAGAAAATTGTAGACATTTTTTTGTAGCTTCAAGTGAAGAAGGAGTTAATGTACGCAAAGCTTTAGGCATAGATGTTAATATTTTGGTCTTAAACGGTGTTTTTGAGCATGATGCTTTAGAGCTTATAGAATATAATTTAATACCTATTCTAAATAACTTAAAGCAAATCGAAATTTGGCAACAATTCGGTAATTTGAAAAACCTATTATTACCTTGTTATTTACATTTCAATACCGGGATTAATCGTCTCGGCTTAAGCTCTAATGAGATAGAGCAGTTAATTAATAATCGTGATTTGTTAAAAGGACTAAATTTACAATATATTATAAGCCATCTAGCTATATCCGAGGAAATAGATAATCCTTATAATCTAGAACAATTAAACAAATTTAAAGCTTATTTACGATATTTCCCAAGTATAAAAGCAAGTCTTGCTAATTCTGGCGGCATATTTTTAGGGCAGGATTACCATTTTGATTTAGTAAGACCAGGGGCTGCTTTATACGGTCTTAACCCTTTGATGCAAAATCCCGTAACCTTAAAAGCCCCCATAATTCACTTACAGAATTTGACACTAGATAGCCATATCGGTTATAATATGACTTTTACCACTAAGCGTGATAGTGTTATTGCAACATTACCGCTTGGTTATGCCGACGGATATAGCCGTAATTTTAGTAATCAAGGTAAAGTGTTTATTAACGGTCGCAGCGTTCCTATAGTAGGGCGAGTATCGATGGATTTGATAAATATTGATGTTACCGATCTACCACCTTCTGATATTTTTCTAGGGCAGGAAGTGGAAATTATTGGCAATCATTGTACGCCTGATAAAATAGCGAGTATTATTGGTACTATCGGGTATGAGGTATTAACTAGTCTTGGTAATCGATATAGAAGAAAATATACTAGATGAACTTCAAAATTGGCTGTGTCTTCCTACAAGTACCGCAGTGCTTACGTATTAAGTATACGCTCCGCTTCTTGTCTTGTAGTCTCCTTGCTCTTTTTGAAGTTGATCTTCCTATACCGGCTTATAATACCGGATAATTTTTAAAAATGTTATGTTTTTGTAAGGTATATCCTTATATGTCATTCCTGCGAAAGCGGTAATCCAGTAAAACATTTAAAATTATAGCAATATACACAAATGTTATTAAATATAGCTAATGCAGTTGGCAAACGTACCATAAAGTTTGCTCAAAATATAGGCAGTTTTTCTCTATTTAGCTTTGCTGCCGTTAGCAGTATTATAAGACCACCTTTATATTTTAGTTTAATCATTCGGCAATTATTATTTATCGGGTTTTACTCTTTGCCGGTTGTTACTATGACAACTTTTTTTTCAGGTGCGGTACTTGCATTACAGAGCTATAACGGCTTTTCCCGTTTTTCAGCTGAAAGTTCCATTGCAACGGTAGTAGTATTATCACTGACTAGAGAACTTGGACCTGTCTTAGTTGGACTAATGGTAGCAGGAAGAGTTGGAGCATCGATTGCTGCTGAAATAGCAACAATGAGAGTAACGGAGCAAGTAGATGCTTTATATACTTTATCTACCGATCCTATTAAATATTTAGTTTTCCCAAGAGTGATAACAGCTATGCTTACAATGCCTTGTCTTGTTTTAATCGGCGATGTAATCGGTGTTATGGGCGGTTATTTGGTAGGTGTATATAAACTTGGTTTTAATAGTACAGCTTATTTAACCAGTACTTTTCAGTATTTAGAGCCGATTGATGTAATTTCCGGTCTTGTTAAAGCAGGAGTTTTTGGGTTTATTATTTCTATAATAAGTTGCTATAGCGGCTATTATTCAGGTAAAGGTGCTAAGGGAGTCGGAAGAGCAACTACCTCGGCAGTAGTAAATTCTTCTATTCTTATCTTAATAAGCAATTATTTAATAACCGAATTATTTTTTAAAGTATAGATATGAGTACAAAAGAAGAATTTAAAATTAAAATTCGGTCATTATATAAATCATTTGCTAATCATAAGGTATTAGACGGAATAGATTTGGATGTAAAAAATGGCAGCTCATTAGTTATTTTAGGTGGTTCCGGTAGCGGTAAATCGGTTCTAATTAAAAATATAGTAGGGCTGATTAAACCCGATAAAGGTAAAATTTTTATTAATAATGTAGAAATCCAAGATATCTCAAGTAAACGAAAATTTGAGATTATGGACAGTATAGGCTTTTTATTCCAAGGCGGAGCATTATTTGACTCCTTAAATGTACGTGATAATATTACTTTTGAGACTAAAAAATTGTCTAAGAAAGAAAAAAATGACCTTGCCGGTGCAAAGCTTAATTCTGTTGGGTTATCCCCTAGAATACTTGATCTTTATCCTTCCGAATTATCGGGAGGAATGCAAAAAAGAGTCGCACTTGCTAGGGCTATTTGTAGTACACCATCGATTTTATTTCTTGATGAACCAACTACAGGGCTTGATCCTATAATGGCAAATGTTATCAATGAATTAATTATAAAAATACAAGAGGAACTTGGGGCAACTATGATTACTATAACTCACGATATGATTCATGCCAAAAAAATAGCTAAAGAAGTAGCTATGATTTATCAAGGAAAGATTAAATGGTACGGTAGTAAAGATGAAATGTGTAATAGTGATAATCCTTATTTAAAACAATTTATAAATGGATTAACTACCGGTCCTATAGACTTTAATTAGAGGATAAGAATTTGTCCTAAATCCACATTGTTGAGGTATAAAATGTTAAGAAATTTATTATGTGTAATAATCTTTTTAGGTATAAATCTAAATGTTTATTCTGTAAATAATAGTTCTTATAAGGCAGATGATATAATAAAAATAGTAATTATTCTTGGAATAATTATTTTAATTTTTAGTCCCGCAAAATTTCGTATAGTAGTTATCGGTACTATTTTAGGTTTGACTTTTGCCTATTTCACGTATAAATACATTGTACCTATCTTTATTTCTTTACTAAATGGGCCATAATTACCTCTTGACACTAGGGTAGCATTACTTTATACTTCTTATCTGTTGTATATTTAATAAGGTATTTAGCTTATGTCTCGTAAGTGCGACCTCACAGGTGTGGGGGTTTTATACGGCAATAATGTATCACATTCTCAGCGTAAAACTAGAAGACGTTTTGAGCCTAATTTAAGGTCAGTTAAGTTTAAAAGTGATATAACATCTGGAGCATATAGATTATTGGTTAATGCTAGATGTATTAGTTCAGTGGAAAAAGCCGGTGGTTTTGATGCATATATTCTAAAAGCTGATGATAATGTTTTATCTAGTGCGGCTAGAGCTATTAAGAAAAAAATAATTCAGACTAAAACGGCAAAATCATTATGAAAAGTGGTATACATCCAGAATATAAAAAGCTTTTGATTAAAGTAGGGAGTGATGTTTTTAAAACAATGTCAACTCATCCTACAGGTGAGATTTTAATGGATGTTGATTTTAGAAAGCATCCGGCATGGAATAAAGATTCCGGAAATGTAGTAAATCAATCGAACAAAAGTGTTAGTGATTTTAATAAAAGATTCTCAGGTCTTTCTTTCGGTAGTAAGAAAGGAGCTAGTTAGGTTTACATTTTTTGGATTTATTATAAGAAAGCTATGTTTGTTGTGTGGATTAGTTTTTCGTCATTGCAAGGAAATTTACAATAGTAAATTGACAAAGTAATCCAGTTAAAAAATGCTAAAGATTAGCATTTTTTAAGTTTTTTTGGTTGCTACACTTCTTTCAGTCGCTTAGCTCATGATGATTGTATACACAAGCAAGTCTTACGTAAGAATGACAGCCTGAACGTTCCGTATAGTAGTGGATTTATTCACAGTTAACACGGGTATCAAAGTCATTAATTCTCAATTATTGCGGGGTGGAGCAGTTCGGTAGCTCGTCAGGCTCATAACCTGAAGGTCGTTGGTTCAAATCCAGCCCCCGCTACCATATTTTATATTTTCAGTAAAGTTATTTTTTAGGTTGTTAAACAACTTGGTAACTCCAAGAAGTTATGATAGTTTCTTGATCGGCATCATTGTATAGATCGATGTTATTCTTGCGCTAGTGTTATTGCGTAGATCGGTAAAATCTTTTGGGTGTGTTACCACGTGGTTTGAGACCACGGGTTCCAAGAACAACTTAAAATACTAATAATTTTAGTATTTTAAACTGGATACCGCGATCAAGTTCACGGAATGAAAAATAATTTTAATATTGATACACATTTTTGATAAAAAATATATAAAAAAGTTTTTTATATGTTTTGTTGGATTCCTGCTTTTAGCTAGAATGATATTTTAGCTATTTTCTAAGCTATGCAACAAAACCTAATTTTTTCCGCAATGATGATTAAAAAACTATGACTAATAATGAGAAAGTGATAAATAATAAAAAATCAACTGATAGCAGCAAGCTTTTTCGTTATCAAGCTAAATTTGTAGCCGGTGCTATGAATATAAATCAAATACCCAATTTTTTATTACCAGAAATTGCTTTTATTGGTAAATCAAATGTTGGCAAATCAAGTCTAATTAACACTATATGTAATAATAAAAATCTTGCTAAAGTTTCTAATATTCCGGGGCGTACTGGGCAAATCAATTTCTTTAACCTTGCAGATAAACTTATTATAGTTGATCTTCCAGGCTATGGTTTTGCTAATGTCCCTATATCAGTCAAAGAACAGTGGGAGGTGTTAATTAGTTATTATTTACGAAATAGCAATAATTTAAGGTTAGTTAACTTATTGATTGACTCAAGAAGAGGTATAAAAGAAAACGATAAAAAAGTAGCTGAGCTATTACTTAAAAATAAACGAAGTTTTCAAATTATTTTTACAAAGTTTGATAAAGTGACGGATTGTAAAAACCTTACCGATGAAGCACAGAATTTTCTTACAACTTTACACTACTCATGTAATGTTATGTATGTAAGTAGTAGGAGTAAAGAAGGTGCAAGAGAACTTAAAGCTAGTTTAGCAAAATGCATCATCAAACCTCAAAGGTCAAAAGGTAGATAGTATTTCTTTATTAAATAACATTACTCTAATTAAGAATATAATTAAAAGTAGTGAGCTGAAGAATTAAGCAATAGTTCTAAAATTACCTGCTATATTATTATTGACGATAAATTATTTACAGCTTTTATTGAATCTGTTAGATTACTTGAGATGTGTAGTCCTAAATATATAGTACGTGATCATATTAATTTACGAAGTTCGTCTTTAATATCACAAATAGATGAAAATTTTAGTCAAAAAATTAGTAAAATAAGTGACTTTTGGTATTTTAGGTAATGATACTCATTTACTGCAAAAAATTATCTCACCAAAAAATGTAAATCATGATGTTATAAATATTGGTTTTTAAGTGAGTCTATTATGATTAATCTGGAAATTTTATTAAATTTTGAAGATAATAATATTATACCTGTAAATAGCACTGTTTGCTAATGATGATCAGGAAAACGCATTTATTAAATGTTAACTTAAAGGTAGTAACAATTGCTTCTGCATTAAGTGCAGAACATTTAATATTGTCATATGAAATATTATAGGTATAGGTATCCAAGACATTGCCGTATAATATAAAAATACGAGATATTAACTTATTGAAAATCAATGTTAGAATAACTTTCTTAAAGAAGAATTAATTAAAAACGGTTACGTACATTTTGTAAATAGTGAACTACAAAATTCAATATTGTCAACTATGTTTGATATAAATATAAATTAATGCATAATCTGCTATTAGTGATAAATTAAGAGAGGTTTTTTATGGCAGGAGCATTAGCATCCGATCTTTTATTTGTAGGGTTAACTAGACCGCCGATGATATTTGGAGTCAGTATTAAGTTTGCTGCATTAAATATGATAATGACGATGATATTCTTTATTTGGAATAACGGTATTATGATTTTATTCATTGCAACGGCTTTGCATTTGATAGCTTATATTATATGTTTTAAAGAACCAAGGTTCATAGAATTATATTTAAATAAAATGTCAAGAACTAGCCAATGTCCTAATAAATTTTACTACCGAGCAAATTCTTATGGTATTTGAGTTTGATGTCATTGCCTGCCTATCCAGGAAAGCATTGTTGCGTGGCTCGGTAAATCAGTTGTTATCCTGCAGCTTGTGAGCTAGATCCAGATAAAAATATATACTACAAGTTATTTTTTGGATACCGTGTTCAAGCTAAGGTATAACACCGAATGTGTTTTGTGATCCACGCAACGAAGATACGTGGGAATGACATCAGTACAACATTTCAGAAATAACTAATAAAATAACAATATTTAAAATCAGGTGAGGTAATGAAGTTATTTAGAACTAGAGCAGCTAAAGAATTCAGGTCTAAACAAGAAAGACCCACTTCACACTTTATCCCTTATAAATGTCATTGGGATAGTAATACCATTTTAACTAAAGATAATTCGTTATTGCAAGTTATTAAAATAAACGGCTTTTCTTTTGAAACTGCAGATGATGAAGATTTGGACATTAAGAAGAATATAAGAAATGCCTTACTTAAAAATATGTCTTCGGGAAATATCGTTATGTATTTCCATACTATTAGAAGACGTAAAGCAGTAATATTTGATGATACTGAATTTACTTATGATCCTACTGTAAAAGTACCTAATGATTTTATTACTTATTTAGGTGTAGAATGGCGTAAAAAACATGCTGGTAGCAAGTCGTTTTTTAATGAATTATATATTAGTATTTTGTATAAGCCTGATACCGGTGGTGCTGCTATAGTTGAGTATTTTCTAAAGAAGCTTAGACAAAAATCTAATAAAATCGCTTGGGAAAACGACATGAAAGAAATGAAAGAAAATCTTCAAGAAATGTCAACTAGAGTGATTAATACATTCAGAAGTTACGGAGCAAGATTACTTGGAGTGCGTCAAACGCCGTCAGGTAATTATTGTGAAATTTTAGAATTCCTTTCATCTTTAGTTAATTGCGGTGATTCACCCGGTCCTATAGCATTACCGCGCGGTACTATTGACGAATATTTACCGACACATCGCTTATTTTTTGATTCACGTACTATTGAAGCAAGAAGTCCGCTTGGCAAAAAATATGCGGGAATAATTAGTATACTTGAGTATGGTCCTAATACTTCAGCAGGAATTTTTGATGGATTCCTGCAAATGCCTTTTGAATTTGTCATGACTCAAAGTTTTGTTTTTGCTAACCGAACTGTAGCAATAGGTAAAATGCAATTACAACAAAACCGAATGATACAAGCAGGTGATAAGGCTACTTCACAAATTGTTGAAATTTCAACGGCACTTGATATGGCCACTAGTGGTGATATCGGTTTTGGTGAGCACCACTTATCCCTTTTATGTTCTGCAAATAGTATTAAAGCTTTGGAAGATATATTGTCAATGGCATCAGTTGAGCTTTCTAATTCAGGAATTCAACCGGTCAGAGAAAAAGTTAATATGGAACCTAGTTATTGGGGGCAGTTACCTGGAAATATGGAATATATAGTACGTAAATCTACTATAAACACCTTGAATATGGCTAGTTTTGCATCGCAGCATAATTACCCGCTTGGTAAAATTAAAGATAATCATTGGGGCGAGTATGTCACAGTACTTGATACTACTTCAGGTACGCCGTTTTATTTTAATTTTCATGTAAGGGATGTTGGACATACTCTAATTATCGGTCCAACAGGTGCCGGTAAAACAGTTCTTATGAATTTTTTATGTGCTGAAGCACAAAAATTCAAACCTCGTATGTTCTTTTTTGATAAAGATCGAGGAGCAGAAATATTTATACGTGCTTTAAACGGAGTTTATACAGTAATTGACCCAGGTTTAAAATGCAACTTTAACCCTTTGCAGCTTGAAGATACTAGTGAGAATAGGACATTTATTTTAGAGTGGCTTCGTGTGCTTGTAACTTCTAACGGTGAAAGTTTAACTGCACAAGATAATAAAATCTTATCTCAAGCGGTAAGTGGTAATTTTAGATTAGAAAGAAAAGATAGAAGGCTTAGTAATGTTATAGCATTTCTTGGTATTGATACACCAAATAGTTTGGCAAGTAGGATTGCAATGTGGGTCGGTAAAGGTTCACACGCTAAGATATTTGACAATGAAATTGATGATATCGATTTACAAAAAGCAAGAGTATTCGGTTTTGATATGACTGAATTACTTAAAGATCCTATAAGTCTTGCACCGGTATTGTTATATATTTTCCATCGTATTAATATCTCTTTAGATGGTCAGAAAACGATGATAGTGCTTGATGAAGCATGGGCTTTAATCGATAATCCAGTATTTGCACCTAAGATCAAAGATTGGTTAAAAGTGTTGAGAAAATTAAATACTTTTGTTATATTTGCTACGCAGAGTGTTGAAGATGCCGCAAAAAGTAGAATTAGCGATACGTTGATTCAACAAACAGCCACGCAGATTTTTTTACCTAATTTGAAAGCTACAGATATTTATCGTAGTGCATTTATGTTAAGTCAGCGAGAATATATTTTAATTAAAACTACCGATCCTACTACACGTTATTTTTTAATAAAACAAGGAGTAGATGCTGTAGTTGCCAAAGTTAATTTAGACGGTATGAATAATATAATTAGTGTTTTATCTGGCAGAGTTGAGACTGTAATATTGCTCGATCAAATTAGAGAGAAATACGGCAATGATCCGGATAAGTGGTTACCTATATTTTATGAAGCAGTTAAAACATTATAGATTGGAAGTGTGTCAAAAAAGACTGTCATACCGTGGCTTGACCACGGTATATACAAAAACAACCAATAATAGTATTAGTATTGATACCGTGGTCAAGCCACGGTATGACAGTCTTACGATACACGAGGCAAGTAACTAGTTATGCAATTATTTCCTCGTAGTATAATTATAACATTAGTAATAAGCTTTGTCATAAATTTAGGACTAGTCACTAAAACTCATGCCAAAGATACTCTTGATAGCATTATAGATGTTTTAAGCGGCTTAACTTGTGAAACTCAAGGAGTCGGTGATTTATTGCGTAGTGAATTCTCTCATACATGTATTGTTGCCCCGTTCTTTACTTTTGCAGTAATGAATCTTGTTTCTCCCGTTTTATACATGAATACATTTTTAAAGCTTAAAATAAACGATAACGATTTATTTAGTAAGAATGAGCATGATGATTTTGGGTATTTCCCTGGAGGTCAATGTACTCGTGAAAACAGAATTGATCCTAACAAGCCGGAATTACGTTTTGCTTTATGTAGTAATGCTAAATTAATTGTAGCTCGAGCAGAGGCTGTAGCAAAATCAGCACTTGCTATTGCTAAAGCTGTATTAACAGGGAGCGATCCTTGGGACGATATAAAAGAAGCATGGAAAAATAATAAAAAGGATTATTATGTTCCATATAGCGGTAAGCCAGGTGATGATGGTTTTGCCTTTGATGTCGGTTTCCCTGTAATATATTGGAAAGTTATTCAAGATAAAGATAGAATATGTGTCTCAACAAAGGGGTTTACAGGAGATGTTCCTGTCGGTTGTAAATATATGAAAGAGCCGTTTCCGAAATCCATGTATAATAGTTTTATGGATGTAGGAGATAAGGATTTGATTGAGAATACAAATAAAACTCCTACAGATCCTTTAGCCCTAGTTTCATGCAGTAGTGCAGGTGGAGGATGTTATCAAAAAGCTTATAATGCTTCAAAAACTGCAGTAGTCATGACCTCTCCTCTTATAGAATGTATAAGGCAAATGATTGCTAGGTTACTAATTAGTAAAGATGTTTGTAGTTTTGATAATGTAAGTCAAGTGATTAATCTTGCTTCAAGGCAAGATAGTGCATTATTTCAGTTTCAAGTAAGAATGTATAAAATAGTTGCAGCTTTCTTAACTTTATATGTTATGTTTTTTGGTTTTAAACTATTACTTGCAGGTGAAGTACCACCAAAAAGTGAGTATATAAATTTTATATTGAAAATGATATTCGTGACTTATTTTTCAATAGGAATTAATATAACCCCTGGTAGTGGTTCTCCGTATGACCGGCTAGATGGTATGATTCAGTGGGCGTTTCCTTTCTTACTTGACGGTATAAATGCTTTAGCAAGTTGGGTTATGAATGCTGCTCCGTCTAATTTATGTAAATTTAACGGTCCTGGTATTTCCTATGATGGCAGTGTTTCCTATATTGCATTATGGGATGCATTAGATTGTAGGGTAGCTCATTATTTAGGGCTTGATATATTATCTACGTTACTTGTCGAAAATGCTTATCGAAGCCATGATTTTTTAAATTTTGATTTCTTTAGTTTTAGTGCACCGCCATATATTTATTTGTTAATTCCAGCGATAATCTCCGGTAATATGATGTTAGTGTCACTCGCTCTTGCTTATCCGTTACTTGTGATTTCGGTTGCTGCATTTATGGTTAATGCAACGATTATGTGTATGATATCTATAGTAATACTCGGTATTTTAGCTCCTCTTTTTGTACCAATGTTTTTATTCACGTATACAAGAAATTATTTTGATAGCTGGGTTAAACTAATGATTTCGTTCTTGCTACAGCCTATGGTGGTAGTTACTTTTATGATCACGATGTTTTCGGTATATGATTATGGTTTCTACGGTAAATGTCAATATAAGAGCAAGTTAATTCACAATAGTATAGAAAATCTTGCACAGGGCAGTACTTCAAGTCGTGATGTTTTGATATTTTATATTAATAATGATTGGAATGATAAGTCACAATATCCTACTGATGAGGATGTGGAAAGTTGTCAAAATAGTTTAGGTTATATGTTAAATAACCCTATTACCACAGCATTTAATTTTACAAAAAATAGTGTAAGTGAAATTGTCGGTAGTAAATCGGGCGATACCTCTACCGATAAATTTCTTGCCAAATTTCAATTTTTATCGGGAGTGATTTTAGGTCCAGGGATGTTTTTTATGTCACCAAAAGTCGTTTTTGAGAAAATTAAAAATATTTTGCTTGCGTTAGTTACGGCATGTTTTACATTGTACTTGATGTATCATGTTAGTAGTCAACTGGCTGAATTTGCTGCAGATATGACGGAAGGAGTAGCTCTGAATAATGTTGCTATAAAGCCGCAAGCAATATTTAAGGCAGCTATGGCATTATCTGCTACTGTTGCGGGTGCTGCAACTAAGGGTCTAGATCAGGTAGCAAGTAGGAGAGGAGGTGTAAGTGATTTAGCAGGTGGTTTAGGTGGCGGAGTAAGGGATAATGTTGCTGCAAGCGGAGGTGTGTCGGCACCTAAGGTAATGCAGACAACTTTGTCTTCTGTAGCCACTGCTAGCCCAAAAACTGTAAGTAGTGAAGCAAGATCGGATGTTGTTACTACTACTCCTGCTTCTCCAGAAGTTGTATCACTTCCTTCTAGTATTAGAAGTGCTATTTCTATATCTGAACCACAAAGTAATATTAAATCTGAAAGTGCTGGAAAAATCATAAGTGATAATAATCAAGAAAGTAAAAAAGAGATCGATAATACTCCGCCTTTACAAGAAAAAGTTGATAATGCAAGTAAGGGTTCAGGAGTAAGTGATTTAGCAGGTGGTTTAGGTGGTGGAGTAAGGGATAATGTTGCTGCAAGCGGAGGTGTGTCGGCACCTAAGGTAATGCAGACAACTTTGTCTTCTGTAGCCACTGCTAGCCCAAAAACTGTAAGTAGTGAAGCAAGATCGGATGTTGTTACTACTACTCCTGCTTCTCCAGAAGTTGTATCACTTCCTTCTAGTATTAGAAGTGCTATTTCTATATCTGAACCACAAAGTAATATTAAATCTGAAAGTGCTGGAAAAATCATAAGTGATAATAATCAAGAAAGTAAAAAAGAGATCGATAATACTCCGCCTTTACAAGAAAAAGTTGATAATGCAAGTAAGGGTTCAGGAGTAATTGATTATAGTTTTAACTTGAAGGAACATGATAATCCGACAGGAGTAAAGCAGATACGGGAAAATGCAGAGATTCGGGATAAACGTGCAGAAGTAGAGAAAGCATGGAATGAATTAGTAGCAAGTGGAGGAGGAAGAATAAGAGACCAGCAAGGTGAAGAAATATCAGAACGACGTGCAAATGCCGAAAAAGTATGGGATGAGTTAGTAAAAAACGGTGTAGTAACAGAAAAAAAAGATAATAGTTCTAATGAAAACTCTTAAAACCTTAAAGATATTTATTATGGTTTGTATAGCGTCTGTAAGCTTAGCTAGCTTTGCAGGTTTTGGGGAATCATGTTCTAGTTTACCGGCTACTTCAGACAAATATTTAGAAACAGATACAGCATATGGCTATATAATTCGTAATATTGATATGAAAGATCCGAGAGGTAATTGTGACTCAGCTGTGCCTGGTATAACGTTTTGTTTTAAAAATATAGAAGGTAGTAGTAGTCCTTGTACCATGTATACTTTAAATGAAGGTGATTCTAAGAAGATTAGTGATTTAAGTACTGATAATAATCCTGATCTTGGAGCAAATCCTGTATTACAGAATATCGTTTTAACGGTTAAAAAATTGGATAATGATTTATGTTTAATTATGCCTACATCAAGGGGTCCGATGCCGGTAGCATGTAAATCTTTAAGTGCTAATCCGCCGCCTAATCCGTCTGATTATGAAAATTGTAATATAGGTAAAAATTGTTATACGGGAGCAAGTTATAGTCAATCGTTAATTAATTTTTCCGGTCTTGCAGTTCAGTGTTTGAGTGAAACACTTAATAAAATATTTTTTGTTGGAAATAGCTGTAGTTCTCAAGATCAAAATTCTAGAATAACTAATCTTGCCGCTTTTTCTACGTTTCAAGGTTATTTAAAGAGAACTATAGGTGCAGCACTAATTCTCTATATTATGTTTTTTGCCTTTAATATGGCTCTAAATAAAGAATATGCAAGTACTGAAAAAATAGCTCTTTTTATAATAAAATTCTTATTTGTTGCTTATTTTTCTATCGGTCTTGGACCTTTAGATTTTAGCAGCGGTCAGCCGACAAAAGAAAACGGTATGTTAAAATACGGACTACCTCTTTTGACGGGAGCAGCACCAGACTTTGCACAGATGATCTTTAATGCAGCAGGTGCTAGAGGATTATGTCAGTTTGATAATTCAAAGTATAAGGACGGTTATAAATTTTACGGTTTATGGGACGCTATTGATTGCCGTATAGGTTATTATCTTGGTTTGGATTTACTTTATAATATAGATAAGAATCGAGTTTTAGGGCGTTCGGTCGGCAATGGTCCCAGTGGTAATAATGAGAAGATACCTAACCTTGGTAATCCGGATAAAAATAGTCCAAATGATTTAAGTAAAGCAGGATCACTGAGGTTTTTTACAGTTATGTTTGGATTTTTTATGGCTGGCAACGTCATTATATTTGCAGCAGGTTTAGTATTTTCTGTAATATTTTTATCTATACTTTTATATTTTATTACGCATTATTTAGTTTGCATGGTTACTATTTACGTTATGACATATGTTTCTCCTATATTCATTCCTATGGCTCTATTTACTCGTACAAAAGCTTATTTTGATGGGTGGTTAAAAGTATGTATTTCATGTACATTGCAGCCGTCAGTAATAGCAGGTTTTATAGCTTTATTAATAACTATGTATGATTCCGCAATATTTAAAAATTGTGAATTCCTTAGACATGATTATGAAAAAGGAGATATTAGATTTAGTACTTTTGAATTAAGGCTCCCTATTAGTGCTGCAGACAAATGTCAGGAAAGTTTTGGATATAAAATGTTACAATATTATGCAGGTGAAGGTTGGGAAGAGCATTTATTGATACTTTTCCCAATAAAATCAATTGTTAGAGATGTTGTGTCTATTTTAGCGGAACTTTTGTATGTATTAGTATTTTCAGTTATTTTTTATTATTTCTCTAAATCTATAGGGCGTTTTGCTGCTGATTTAACTAACGGTCCTAATATGGACGCAGTAAATGCACGTTCAACTAAAATAGTTGATTTAGTAAAGAAAGGAGCTGCGTTCCTTAAGGATGCTGCTATAGCTTCACAAGGCAAGCCACTGGTAGGACATAAGCTGAGTGGAGGAAGTAGACGTAAAGGTAGGGTGCAAAGTGATGATACACTTGGTTCACACGGAAGAAGTAGTGATAATGCCAAAGATGCTTTATCGACAAGTAGAGGTAAATGATAGAATATGCAGAGTAACTTGTTAAAAGTTTTAGGAGTACTCGCTATAGTAGCAACGTTAGTTTGCTTTATTTTTGCAGCACTTGGTATGATAGGAGCAGTAAAAATCGGTAACGGCTGCTACATGAGATATGACGCAGACGGTAAAGGTGGTAGAGATTCAATAACTGATACTATAACCCTTAATGCTAATGCTAATTATGTATACACTTCTAAGATGCTGTCCGACGGTACAACTCGGCTTATTCCTGATCCTACTCGTTACGGTGAATGGTTAAATACTAAGGTGCTAGTAGAAAATAGCCAATCGGTGAATTTACAAGTCGTCGGTCAGGTTAGTTTGTGTTTAGCTTATATACCACAAGATAATGTCCAACGTACTGGACCTGGATCTAATTTAGATGATAACGGTAAAATGATTCCGATCCCTCGTGTCACCGATTCAAATATTCCTCCTATCTCTCTAATAATGGATGCCAAAAATAGTGAGTGGCGTAATATTGCCGAATTATACGCCAATGATAGAGTTTTAGTTTCCATATCTCCTAATTTTATCGGTACAGAGGCAACAGTTAATGATGCCTTTAAAGGTACTGCGGTCACGACAGATTGTTCACAAGGCAAAACTTCTTATGAGCCGATTTGTGGAAAATATTCTTTTTATTCTGGTCAATATGTTAATGCTTGTGAATTGAAACAAAATTATTGGCAAGGTAATCAGCATAGGGAACCATGTCATTGTGTTTTTGGATGTATTTATCAAGAAGCAGTTGCTAAGTGGGTATGTGATTCTGCTAATGCAGCTTCTCATTGTTGTCTTAGTTTGGTATGTGACTCCCTACCTGCTTGGATAAATCACTATGGCACAATGCCAGAATCTTATAAAGACGATGGTAGTTTTACCTTTAGTTGGTCAGATAATTTGGGTAATTTATTTATTGATTATTCAAATCTTCAATGTTCCAATAATGCTAATATTTTACCGAATGGTAAATGTCCTGATGTTGTCTCTAATCGTAGTCCTAAAGATAAAGATTATATTGGAGGTGTACATTGTACTTCAGGAATATGTAACGATGGAGATTTTCAAAAGCATCGGAGATTTTGGTATACAGCGGATGGTAAAGGAGGTAAAGGACCAACTGGATTAATATATCAAATGAATGATACGGGTTCTGTAAGTCAAGCTTTGCCTTCTAATCTAGAATTTGCTAAGTTTGTTGCAGATTCAGATCAACTGCCTGAATATAAAGATAAAGACGGTAAATATATATATAAAGTTATATATAATATACCTTTTAACAGCAATATTGAAAAAAGTTATTTACAATATAGACTTTGGTCTCCCACCTCACAAGATGCTAGTAAGAATACGGGTGGATATGTTCTAAATATTAAACAGACTAAATGTTATAGAGAGAACGGTAATAGTTTTAATGATACTTTTAATGATCGGGGACGAGTGCAATACATAATAGTAGCTGGTTCAGAAAACCCGAATACTAGCGGTAAATCTTATTCACCTCAAGGAATTAACGTTGATAGTGATGGTAAAGCTAACATTATTGCAAATGGAGATGGTTATATATGGATGAGAATTCTAAACGATTCTAATGATTATAAAGATAGTGATGGTAACTATAAAGTACATTTCTCAACATTCTTAAAAGTAGGAAGTTTTACTGTTAAAGTAATGAATCCATTACTTCAGTTATTTAAAACTAAAGTGCAAGGGGCTGCTACTTCTATTTTTAGAAATATGGTATGTTATAAAGCTAGTGATAGCTCGTCCTGTACTAATTTTTTTACTTATATTAAAGCGATTTTAATTCTGTATGTGATGACTTACGGAGCAATGTTCTTGCTCGGCTTTACTAAGATAAACCAAAAAGAGCTAGTAATTAGAATAGCAAAAATTGGAGTAGTTAGCGGACTTATAAACGGTAATACTTTTGAGTTTTTTAATAGCTATCTTTTTGATGTAATTACCGGTTTTTCAGATGCAATTATTGCTAATATGAGTGGGTATAGTTTGTTTACTTCTACTAATACTATTTCTAATCCTTTTATGTTTTTAGATGCAGTAATGAGTAAAATATTTTTTAGTCAAACATTTATTGCTCAATTACTTGCACTTCTTTCTCTTGGGCTGAGCGGTATTATATATTTTATAATTACTTTTATTGCGCTTGGTATAGTAATTGTTACAGCACTTAGAGCTATGGCCGTTTATATTATGGCATTTATGGTAACTTGTATATTAATCGGTATAGCCCCTTTATTTATTAGTTTCTTATTATTTGATTTTACTAGGTATTTATTTGATAATTGGGTAAGGTTTACAATCCGCTATATGATAGAACCGGTAATTATGATGGCGGGTATTATAGTACTAACACAGCTATTTACCATTTATCTAGATTTTGTTTTAGGTTATAGTGTTTGTTGGAAATGTGCTTTACCGATAAAAATTCCATTTATCGGGACTATTTTACCTATTGCATTATTGAATGTACCGATCTTCTGTATTAATTGGTTTGCCCCTTGGGGGATGGATTATATGTCAGGTATGATGGGAGTGAATATGCAAAATATCGTAGCTTTAGTTATTATTGCTTATGGTATGTACGGTTACGTCGAATTTTCAGGACGTATGGTAGTAAAATTAACTAGTGCTGCCGGACCTTCAGCTACTGGTATGGGCGAAGCAATGTATAATGTTGCAGAACAGAAAACGTTGAGTCAAGTAGGAATGGATGCCGAGACAAGAAAAGGTATTACTGGCAGAGCGGAATCACGATTGAAACAACGCAATAAAACATTAGATCAAGCTGAGAAAAACAGAAAACATACGCCGCAAGAAGGAGGTGAAAAGACAAATGAAGAACCGCCTAAACCTGAAACACTGAAATAATATAATATGATGAAAATTCTTAAGAGTTTAGTTGTATTAGTTTTATTTATGACCGTACCAGCTAAAGCTGTTGATACTTTTTCATGGATGTCAACCAGTTTTAGTGGGTTAAAAAGCTTATTCGGTTGTTTAGAAGTGCCTGAATTTACAAGTTTTCAAGAGGGTAATATAGGCATTAGTTTATCTACAGCTGGAACGTGGCAGTCAACAGGTAATGCTGTTAAGAAAGGTAAATTATTAAAAATAAATTGGTCTACTTCAGGTATTACTCCTGAGCCTAGAAAATATCTAGTATTATATAGAATTGATCCAAGGTTTAGTACGCCGCAAGTTTTCATTAAAACTTATAATTATACTAAATTACAATTTGAAGCTTTAGGATTTCCTCGTTTTGTTACAGGAAATAACGGTGCTATACCGCCTGATAAAGATCTTGATGCACTTTCATTTACTAAAATGTCTGATTCTGTTAAGTATTTTAACTATTCTAACGGTCATTCGAGAATTCAAGTTAATGCTGGCGATGTAGTAAATATTAGTTTAGTTAGTAAAGATAAATTTTTTAGCCCTAATACTCCAAAACTTCCTAATACTGTAGATAATATTTTAACACAGGAACTTGATAGTTCAGTATTCGCTGCTTCTGCACTTTATACTCAAAGTAACCTTGGCAACTTTGATAATAGAATAATTTACTTATCTGCAGAGCAGGTGTGTAATATGATAGATGCGTCAAGAACAAGTGTATGTAGAGGCACAGGCACTGCTACAAAATATAAAAATACCGATAACGGAGTAATAGTTGGTAAGCCTATGAGAACAGGAGCAGTAGAGCATTTTATGGGCTTAATTAATTCTTGTCCTGCTAATGCTGGTATAGATACTAGTCCCGCTTGCTATTACGATCAAGGTAGAGGGATGATAATTAAAGTAGGCCGGCAGGTTATTAAGGGACGAGATCAGCGTTTTGTAAATTCAGGCAGTACTCACAGTAGTTTTATATATTATCAAGCAACTAGCGGCGGTACTATGGATTTTACTAGTGATTGGTCGTCTACTGGAATGTTTGATAAGTCAGTTTTAATGAGTGATTGGAGCCGAAATTATTCTGGTGATTATAATAGGTTTGTAAATGATATAAATAAGAATGATTGGTCAGCTAATTTTTTATATTTCGGTCGTTATGTGATGATTGTGGAAATAGGTAACGGGACAAATTCAATTAGTCCGGGTGATCACCAAAATATAAAGTTAGAATATTTAATTACACCAAATGGTACGTTACCTGATTCATCTGTTCGCGGTATGCCGGTAGATTATAACTTTGCGACTGATGCACTGCAAGATGGATATTTATGGTTAAGGGTGGTAAATCCTAATAGTAATATACAAGGGGTAGTTAGTGTAAATTATGCTAATTATACTGGTACAACTTGGTTTTCTGATATAGTATATTACGGTGTTATTAAACCTATTACCGATCAGTTTAGAACTTTTAGTCAAAACTTTTATATTAAGTTAGTGAAAAATTCTGCAGTGCAGAATATAGCTAAAGCTGCATTAACCCTTTATGTTACTATATTTGGCCTAATGTTTGTTGCTGGAGCATTAAAATTAACTGCTGTAGAAGTAATAACACGTATATGCAAAATAGCTATAGTAGCTTTTTTACTTAGAGAAGAAAGTTGGGATTTCTTTAATACATATTTTTTTAGTGTATTTACTAACGCTATTGATTTTTTTGTAACTAACGTAGTAGGTGCTACAAGCTCTAGATCTAATATTTTTGGTTTTATTGATCCTATATTTGATAAATATACTAACGGTAGGATTTGGGGACTACTATTTATTGAATTATTGCAAATACATAATGGTTTAGCATTTATCTCTGTTATAACCATTTATTCTCTTATCACTTATTTTAGAGCTATTTTAGAAGTTATAATAGGCTATGTTATTGCATTCGTAGGGGTAACTGTTATGATTTCATTAGCACCGTTTTTCATAATATTAATGTTATTTGAAAAAACTAAGAGTTTATTTGATAACTGGATATCAATATTGCTTAGCTATGTAGTGCAGCCGACAATATTATTAATTTTCTTTTTATTGATAGATCAGGTTTTATCTGAACAGCTTTTAAAAGTAGTAGTTAGAGCCTGTTGGGATACTCTTATACCAATAAAAATAGGGCTTGATTTAACACATCTCGGTATTCCGATCAATTTCTCTTTTACATTGCCGTTCTTACCCGGAATACCTTTCTTTGTACCAGATGTTCCGGAAATTAGTAGCTCGAATATTTTAACGAACAATGCTAATACTTTCTTAGTATTATTTACTACGGCTTTATTATTTTATTCATATTGTCTGATGTCATATGGTTTAGTAACTTTTGTAAATGTAGTAGTCGGAATGCTTACAAATGTTACACCAGCACGAATATCAGGAAATTATCAAGAACGTTCTGATCCTGTGGGAGCCATTATGCATGATATAGATTCGGTAACAAAACCAATTAAAAAGACTACAATAGTTCCAGCTAGAGTTTTCAAAGACAAGATAATTGATCAAAATTATAAAGCTAGAAAACCCGAAGGAGGTGGTGAGTATACAAATAAATTCCTTGCCGAGCGTAATGACAGAAAAAAAGAGGAAGAGGTGAGAAAGTAAATAAATTGTCATACCGCGACTCTTGATTGCGGTATCTATTATAAAAATTAAAAATAACTGTCTTTAAAGATGTTGTGATCAAGTCACAGCATGATGAAATAACTTGAAATGAACAAAAATATTTTTATTACATTATTAATATCGCTATTGTTGCTTTCCAGTTGTACCGGTGATACTTGCATTGACCCTGATGATTTCGGTTTTATCAAATTTAATATCTCTTCTAGATATGATTTGGAAGAGATTACTTCAAGACAGGAAGGAGATCAGGTAGCACCATGGCGTAATAGTGCTTATAAAGTAAACGGTTATCCTTTAACCGTTATGGTAAGACCGTGGAGTTATATACTTGGCGATAAAAATACTTCAGGTCAGTTATCTGCATGGTGTCCATGGTATGGTCAAAAAAATGATACAACTACTTTGGCTGCTTTGTGCGTTAAGCTACAACCGTGTCTTTTTATAGATAATGATATGTGTAGACCTAGTCCTATAAATCAAAATGATGCTGCTATTTATAATGCTCCATGTATCATGACAAACGGTGTAGGACTTTATTTTCTTATTGCCGCTAAAAATACCGATCCTAATATTTCGCCCGATTCACAGCGTAAACCGCAAGGTATAACTCAGCATTTAGGAGAACCGCCTCCAAATAACGATTATGCATTTTATAGTATTAGTAGTACAGGACAATTTTTAAAAGCCGGCGGTATAAATTATCAATATAAAGGTGAGGATAAGTCAAAATATGCTCAATGTCCTCTTTATTTTAAGATTATAGATAAATTTTATAATGATAATAGTGGGCAATATAGATTAGTGATAAAGTCTGGAATTAGTGATACTAGACCTGACCCATTACAATTTTTAACGAATTTGATAAAAAAAGTATTATTTGGTACTAGTGATCAAGATCACGGCATTGTAAGAAAAGTTTATACACAAATAATTGATACTTCTGGTTATAGAATGAGTGTCTCGGCTATTTTAACTCTATATATAATGTTTACGGGCTTTTCCTTTTTAATAGGTAATATAAACCTTACTCATGTTGAACTTATAATTAGAATATTAAAAGTTAGTATAGTCTCAATATTATTAAGTACGGATAAAGCTTGGACATTTTTTCATGATTATTTATTTGTATTTTTTATTGATGGAGTTCAGCAAATACTGCAAATAATTAATGAGGCTTCTGCTAACGGGCCAGGTTCTCAAACCTTGCTTGGGTTACTTATTGCTCCTCAAACTTTATCTAAATTATTTTCTTTACTGTTTGTTGATTGGCTTGGCTTTATATACATCATTCTATATTTTATAGCTCTGTATTTTATTTTCTTGCTTATATTTAAAGCTACTATTATCTATCTAACTGCTCTTATAATTATCGGTATGATTATAACTATGGGACCGATATTTATTTGCTTCATGTTGTTTAATATCACTCGTTCGTTATTTGAGAATTGGTTAAGGCAATTAATATCATATGCAATACAACCTCTAATCTTATTCGCTGGTATTGCTTTTATTTCAATGATCATCAGAACCGAAATATATTCAACGCTTGGTTTTGCAGTATGTAAACATGATTTTCCTAATTTAGGTCCGATAAATGAAATATTTGGTAGTTTCCTTGAGGATATAGATCCAAGTCTTGGTAATTCAATATTTTATTGGTGGTTCCCCGTACCAATGAAAGGGGGTATAAATAATTTCCACAAAGCAAAGATATTAGTTCCTGAAGATCATATAAGAGATGACGGTAAGCATTGCGCTGCGTATGAGTGTATAGATGAACGCTATATTGAGTTACCGTTTTTAGATTTAGTTAAAGATGCAAAAAGAATTAGTAATTTTATAAATGGGAAATTTGTCCAACTTGACGGGATATTATTGATTTTTGTGTCTATTTATTTACTAAGTAAATTTAATGATATTGCTATATCGACAGCAGCATTTATTGCCGGTACTTCGGGTAATTTAACAGACATACAAAAAGTTAATCAGCAATCTGCATCACTTGCAACGAAGCAAATGAATAGACCACTAAATTATGTGGCTAAGACATTAAGTGCACCTGTAACTACCCGTGTAAGTGCAAAGTTGGAGGAAACAAGTATGTTTTTTGCCGCGAAATTTGAAAATATGATGATGAGAAGACTTGAAAATCAAGCCCTTGGTTCTGCTGCTAACAAAGCCGTACAAAATGAAGTTAAGAGGAAATACGGTATAGATTCTAAAGATGTAAAAATGAATGCTATTACGGATTATGAAAACAGTATTTCAGGATTATTAGAGAATTTACCTAAAGGGAATGAATTAAAAGCGAAAGAACTATCACAAATGAAATTTACTCAGCTTCGAGATAAAATTGCTGAAAATAAATATGGAGTGAAAGATTACGACTCTTTAAGTAAAGAACAAAAAACTGAGCTTGATAAGTTATTAAAAGATGCTAACTTACGTGAACTAGCTAGTGATGCAAACTTTACTAGAGATTATCAAAAAGCTTATAAAGATGCTCATCAAGATATGTCAGGGCGAGGAATAGGTTTATTTGGTAAGAATATAGGAGTATTAAGAAGTTGGCAAGAGATGCAGCATCGGGTTAAATCTAAGAGGGCTTTAAAAGAACAAAAACGTGTAGGTATAGGTGAAAAAATATATGCTGGTTATACAGGAATAACAAGAGCTGCTTTAACTGCAATAGTTGGTAAAGATTTACGTGATGCTTATGAGGGTAATCTAACTAGTGCTGAATGGCATGATTTTGAATATAACGATCCAAGACTGAGAACTTATAGTGAAAAATTAAAAGATGAAGAAAAAGTACGAGAATTTCAAGAGCTTCAAATGCATATTAATAAGGAAACGCTAGCTGCTCAAGCAGATGTGTTATCACCGGAATATCTAGCAAGACTAGAGCAAACAGGTAGACAGAGTGATGTGGAATATTATCAAGAATTAGCTCAAAGAAAGCTAATTCATGAGGTACGTAGTAGGTTATCCGAGGAAGATGATCCGGTCATGATGGGTGACAGATTTATGCGTGAGAAAGCTACTGATTCTCAGATGCGGGATATGATAGATAACGCTCATAGAAAATATGTACAATTTATAGATGAAGATCGATATATTCGTCGTCAAGAGTATTATGATATTATGCACGAGAAAGCCCAGGAAAATTTAGAACAAACTTATAAAGAGCTTAAAGATCATTTCAAAAGAGATGATATCAAGCTCGAAGAAATGCCGGTATTAATAGCACAAAAGTTCAAAGATACTGACGGGGGAGCTGAAATAGACAAAAAGATTACAGAAGAGATTAATAACTTTAATGCTAATGTTAACAATTACGAATATAGTACTGAAGTACTAAATAAAATAGAGGATAGAAAGCAAGTTATTACCGATGAAGTAAATGCTCAGATCAATCAGATTAATAAATATAGGGAAAATGCAAAAATGCAAACCTATGTAAAACCTATAGTAAATAAAGGCAGAAAACTAAGAAAATTAGAAGATCATTTGAGAAATATGAAGTAGTAAAAATATAGGATTTTTGTTTGTGCTGTAATAATATTATAATGTATTATTATGAATAAAGCAAAGATATTTATGAATGGTCAAAGTCAAGCAGTAAGATGACCTAAGGAATTTTGTTTTTTAGCTCAAGAAGTAAGCATCATTCTTTTAGGAACAGTATTACAGCCAATATTAAAAACATAGGAGAAAGTATTTGATGCAATAAAACCTACAGAGGTGATTTTTCCCTGAAGGAAGAAAGGATTTGCCACTACAACAACGAAACTGGGAATTATTTAAATGATTTACATGTTAGATACAAACGTTTATATTTAAGTAATGGATAAAAAACTTATAACTTACTTACAAAAGCTTAAAATAGTTGAAAAAATAATTCTGTAGTTATTCCTTCTATAGTATTAGCTCCAATATGGAGTATCTAATGCAAGTAATCAGAATAAAAAACAAATTAACTTAGACGCTTTTTAAAATAAAGTTGAAGTAATAAGTTTCTCTGCAAAGAGTGCATTTTACTATGGCAAATTGAGAAGTATCTTAGAGAAGAAAGGAACAATAATAGTGAGTAATGACTTACTTATTGTAAGTAATATTCTAGCTGGGAATACAACTTTCATCACTAATAATATAGAAGAATTTAAGTGTATACCTAAAATTTAATTTTAGAAAATTGGGATAAATAAAAAATAGTAGATGAAGTTTAATTTGAAAAAGAGCAAGGAGTATAATATAAGGTGAGTATCAATTAAACGTTCAGCACACCGCAGATCTTATAAAGCCAAATTTTTAAGTGCAACGTATATACACTGTTGCGAAAATTTCCTATTGGTTTATAGAGAAACAACATATAATAATGTTTCACCGCATTTAATGAGACTTTTTTAGATGTGATTCTAGCTAAGAAATTAGGTACTAATTACACTCCTCGAAAAGAAATTAACGATCCTGATTTTGACAGAGAATCAGCAAAGCATTTCATCGATCTATTACTTAGAGCCGATGGCTTTAAGCCTGTAAAACTGCAGTAGTGCATCCGATCAATAAAGAATCATTACTCGGTTCAGTTAGAGCAGCACAAATTTAATGTAATAAAACTAGTTTTAATTGGACCTCAACATAAAATAGAAGCAGAAGTTAATAATGTTGATCTTGACGATTATCAAGTAATTAATGTTGAGCATAGTTACGATGAAGCAGCAAAAAAGCCTTAGAACTTGCAAAGAAAAGAGGCAGCTCTCATGAAAGAATCCTTGCATAATGATGAGCTGTGTCTACAGTAGTTCATAAAGAAAGTGGTCTGTGTACCTAATGCTGTATAAGTCATGCTTTCCTAATCGCAGTCGCTACTTTTTCAAAGCCGTTGATATTACCGATACTGCCTATTAATATTTGTCCTACTCTAGAAGATAAGCGTGATATAGTACAGAATTCTATTGATTTAACGCATATGATCAAAGAAGATAAAGAAAAGTTTAGAGTAGCAGTATTATAGCAGTTGAGACGGTGACTTCTGCAATGCCTACAACCATTGATATTGCTGCTTTATCAAAAATGGCAGATTGCGGACAGATCACGAATGCTATAGTTGATGGACCGCTTGCATTGTAGAAGCAAAAGGTATTAGCTCTTCAGTTTCAGAAAATATTAGTAGTACCAGATCTTGAGTCAGGCAATATGCGTGCAAAGCAGCTAAAATATTTGGATCAGGCCGTTATGACAGGTATTGTACTTGAAACACGTCGATTATTCTAACAAGAGCCGATCCTATGGATATGCGTGTTATTTCCTGTTGTACTTGCTTTGTGTATTTATAATCATACCAAAGGCAAAGTTTTACCTATTTAAACAGGTAAAAAAGATGTTATTTTTATAGCTAATTCCAGTTCATATAGTTTAAAAATTTCTATTTTTGAAATTCAGAATAAAAAAGTTAAGGATAAATATTTTTGTAGAAAAAAAATGACAATAAAATACTATTCCACATCAACAAAAATCGTGAGTCTACTACAGATATCACCGGTGATCCTATTAAAGGAATGATTGATCTTTTTGAAGATGTATAGGAAAAGCAAGAAAACCTAAATTTAATTACAACTGGTTACTGTATTGTCTATCTATGGCGAGAAAAATTTTTAATAAACCGTTGATTGTTAATGAAAAAGTTAGTGAAGTTAAGAGCATTAATATCCTTAAGTCCCTTGCATCAACCTTATAATGTGTAGGTATTGGTT
This sequence comes from Rickettsia canadensis str. McKiel, assembly GCF_000014345.1. NCBI lineage: Bacteria > Pseudomonadati > Pseudomonadota > Alphaproteobacteria > Rickettsiales > Rickettsiaceae > Rickettsia > Rickettsia canadensis. The sequence goes on from NC_009879.1 coordinate 131,521, forward strand.
TTTAGAAATACAAAGAAGTCTCACATATAGCCTGTTTTGATATGTCGTTTCATTCTACCTATTCGCCTATTACAAAAGTTTCCGATTTACCGAAAAATATTATGATAAAGGGAGCATTCTCAGTTTAACAAGTTCCATGGGCTTTAGTAGCTGTACTTGATGGTGTGTGATGCTGGGTACAAGAACAGGTAACCTTGATCCTGGATTAGTGTTTTATATTTTATTGATTATGCGAAAATGAACATGCAAGAAGTAACCAAGTTATTATATAAGAAATCATGGTTACTAGGTGTGTATGTAGGATGAAAGCTCCGATATATGTACTTTACTTGTAAGCAATTCGCCAGATGCTAAATTCGCTATAAATTTATTCGTCTATTGTATCCAATTTGAAATAGGTAAGCTAACTGCTGCACTTGAGGGGCTTGATTGCTTAATTTTTACTGCTGGTGTTGGTCAAAATTCTGCCGTAATACGTGCAATGATTACTAAAAAATTTTCGTGGTTAGACATTAAAAATTAAAATAGATGATGCAAAAAACCAAAAAAACGATTATAAGTACTAAAGATAGCAGAATTAAAGTCTTCGCTGTACTGATGAATGAAGAGCTAATCCTCGCTGAGGAAGTGATGAAGTTTTTATAATATAAATTGGTTAATCTTTCATTACTTATACATCTATTTTTCTTTATTAACTTTTTTTGAAATAAAATATATGCAATTATAAGTATATTTTAACTTAAATTTTGGAGAAAGTTATAGTAGAAAAATTTGATAAAAAGAAAGTAGAAAAACAAATAAAGGATATAAAAATAATAGGATAAATCCATATTGTGATGCAATAAAGTACGGTTCTAAAGTGTATTTTATGAAACAGCAAATTATAGCAGAAAAAGCATCTAAAGATTATAATAAAGTATTAGAGATAGACTATAAAGCAGCAAAAGCCGGCATTAAGTTAGATAAAACTGCTATGAGACGTTTGGATAAAATAATAAGTACTTGTTTTAAGCAGCTACGCAGAAAAGTGATTTTAAATAATATCAAAGCGATTATGCTTATAGAACGAGTCAATAAAAAGCTGAAGTATTTAGGAGTGGTGCAACAGTTGCTGCTAGAAAGCAAAAAAAAAAGAAAATTATAAAGGTAAATTAAAATTATAATTTTATTGTATTAATTATCTTAAACGTATGTCTAGGCTTCACGCTACAATCTTAACCATTTTTCCTAAAATGTTTCCTGGGACTTTAGGATATTCTTTAGCAGGGCAAGCACTACACAAAAATATTTGGTCATATGACATTATTAATATTCGTGATTTTGGTTTAACTAAGCATAAAAACATTGATGATGCAGCATATGGTGGAGGTGACGGGCTTATAATGCGTCCTGATGTTCTAGGGAATAGTATAGATCATGCTTTATCGTTAAATTCTAATGCTAAAATTTACTATCCTTCACCTCGCGGTAGAGTTTTTACTCAAAGCTTTGCTAAAGAGATGATAAAAACCAAAAATATCATATTCTTATGCGGACGTTATGAAGGGATTGACGAACGTGTAATTCAAGAGTATAGTATCATGGAAATTAGTGTGGGTGACTACATTTTATCCGGTGGAGAAATACCTACCCTTACCATTCTTGATTGCTTAATTAGGCTACTTCCTGGGGTATTGATAAATCAAAATACCTTATCTTCTGAGTCTTTTGAAGAAGATGGGGAATTTAAAGGAGGGCTTGAATGTGGTCTATATACAAGACCTGAAGTTTGGCGTGGAATAAAAGTACCTGAGATATTATTATCAGGTAATCATAAACTAATTAATGAATGGAAAAGAGAGCAGTCTCGTATGATTACTAAATCACGCCGTCCGGAGTTACTTAAAGATTTATAGAGTGTCAATAGCAAATTACTTATGTACATTGCTATTGATTTAGAAATTTTAGAAATCGTGCTTGGATGCTAGTCTTCACCACGATAATATTATTATATTTAGTAAAGAATTATAAGTTTTTACTAAAAAATAACATATATAATGAATTTATATAAAAGGTGGAGTTGCCTTTCACCTTTTATATTCAATATTTTAACCGAATAGCAGATTATGTAATAATTCGCTATTCGCATTATAGAGATTAAGGAGTTAAATAATGAATATTATTGATAGTTTTGAACAAAAAAATATTGCAAAACTTACCGCAAATAAAAATATCCCTGATTTTGAAGCCGGCGATACAGTTAAGGTAACTGTTAAAATTATTGATAGATCAATTGAGAAAGACGGTAAGGAAAAACTCACGGAAAGATTCCAAGCTTATGAAGGTGTAGTTATTGCAAAAAGAAATCGTGGTATTACTTCTTCTTTTTTAGTGCGTAAAATTAGCCACGGAGAAGGTGTTGAAAGACGTTTTATGACTTACTCGCCGATAGTACACTCTATTGACGTAGTAAAGTACGGGGTGGTTCGTCGTGCTAAACTTTATTATTTAAGAAATAGAAGTGGTAAGTCAGCTAGAATTAAAGAGAGACATATCCCTATTGCTAAAAATCAGGCAGTAAAAGCATAAGTATTAGCTGTGTCATCTTAGCTAACTTGATTGGTCTTGCGTAGCTTAAGTTTTATCATCATTGTGAGCGACTGCAAAGCATCGTTGCCTAGCTTAGGAAAAGGGAGTCGGTGTCTCATGCTTTGGCTTGACCCTGGGGGTTCTGAAAAAATGTAAAAACTATGTATTGTTTTAAGTTATTTTTCTAGCTTCCCGCATTCGTGGGAATGACATCTTAAACGTTCGTGCAAAATACATGTTCAAGCCAGAGTATGACAATATAATACTTCAAAAATTCAAATCCCTAAAGTATCTCTATAAAGCTCAAGCATAGCGTCTTGTTCGGCAAGTTTATCTTTATCCAATTTCTTTAGTTTTAATATAGATTTCATAGCTTTAACGTCAAATCCATGTGAAGAAGCATCTTGAAAAATATTTTTTATTTCCTCCAATAAATCCGCTTTTTCTTGTTCTAATCTTTCTATTTTGCTTATATATTGCTCTAATTGTTCTTTGACTACTACTTCTGACATAAAAAATCATTTAACCTTTTTGAATTTACTATATAATACAAATATAACTTTTATTCAATACAATATATAAAATGCAAATTTATCCTTTGAGACTTTTACCGAATAAAATCGATTTTGATTTTATGAACTTTAAAAAAGTCAGTTACACTTTCTCAATTATTTTATCACTTATTAGTGTTATTTCGATCGGTATATATAAATTTAATTTCGGTATTGATTTTGTCGGTGGTATAGTTATTGAAGTAAGACTGGATCAAACCCCTGATTTACCAAAAATGCGTCAAATTCTAGGCGAGCTTGGAATAGGTGAGGTGGTCTTACAAAATTTCGGTAGTGAGCGTGATTTATCGATTAGATTAGGTAGTAGTAGTGAAGCAAATCTCATGGAAAATATTGAATTAATTAAAGCATCTTTGCACAATAATTTTCCGTATAAGTTTGAATATCGTAAGGTAGATTTTGTCGGTCCGCAGGTTGGTAGGCAGTTAATAGAAGCAGGGACTATGGCAATGCTATTCTCTTTTTTAGCCATTATGGTTTATATTTGGGTGCGGTTTGAATGGTATTTTGGTCTTGGTATACTTATTGCCTTAATGCATGACTTAATACTCGCTCTTGGGTTTATGAGTATGACAAAGCTTGATTGTAACTTAAGTACTATTGCCGCAGTGTTAACTATTATAGGTTATTCCGTTAATGATTCGGTAGTAATATATGATAGGATTAGAGAGAATTTACGTAAATACTATAAAAAAAATATCACGGAAATTATAAATTTAAGTATTAACGAGACTTTATCAAGAACTATTTTGACGGTAATTACTACGCTACTTGCCAATTTAGCCCTTATTCTTTTTGGTGGGGAGGCGATTCGTAGTTTTAGCGTACTTGTATTTTTTGGGATAATAGCCGGTACTTATTCATCAATTTTTATCTCTGCTCCAATACTTACAATGTTTGCTAATAAGAAGTTTAATAATAAGAAGTTTAATAATAAGAGGTAATAGGTACTTGCCATTGTCATTCCGTGATTTGAGTGCAGAATCGAGTTTTTAATTTTGCCTGGATAGCTTTAGTCAAGCCCATGGCATGACAATAATTAAAACTAGAACTATTTATGCTAAAAGAAGAAGACAAAATTTTTATTAATTTACATGGTCAGCAAAGCCATGATTTGAAATCTAGCAAGAAACGCGGTGATTGGGATAATACTAAAGCTTTGCTTGATAAAGGTAGAGACTTCATTATTGAAGAGGTTAAGCAATCAGGGCTTAGAGGGCGAGGTGGTGCAGGATTTTCTACCGGTATGAAATGGTCTTTTATGCCAAAAAATTCAGAGAAACCTTGCTATTTAGTAGTAAATGCAGATGAGTCTGAGCCTGGCACATGCAAAGATCGGGATATATTAAGGTTTGAACCACATAAATTAATAGAAGGTTGTTTGCTTGCAAGTTTTGCTATAGGAGCGAATAATTGTTATATCTATATTAGAGGTGAGTTTTATAATGAAGCTTCTAATATTCAGCGTGCATTAGATGAAGCTTATAAAGACGGGTTAATAGGAAAGAATGCTTGCGGTTCAGGGTTCGATTGTAATATTTATTTACACTGCGGGGCGGGGGCTTATATTTGCGGTGAAGAAACGGCACTGCTTGAAAGCTTAGAGGGTAAAAAAGGCATGCCACGGCTGAAGCCACCTTTTCCTGCCAGCTTTGGATTATATGGCTGTCCAACTACTATAAATAATGTTGAGTCTATCGCAGTAGTGCCGACCATTTTAAGACGTGGAGCTAATTGGTTTGCTTCTATTGGTAAGCCTAACAATACTGGGACTAAGGTTTTCTGCATATCGGGTCATGTTAACAAGCCTTGCAATGTTGAAGAAGTAATGGGGATTCCATTAAAAGAATTGATTGAGAAATATGCTGGCGGTGTGCAAGGTGGTTGGAATAATCTTAAAGCCATAATTCCAGGTGGTTCTTCCGTTCCGTTAATTCCTAAATCTATCTGTGAAACTGTTGATATGGATTTTGATAGTTTGAGAACTGCAGGTTCTGGACTCGGTACAGGTGGTATTATAGTTATGAATCAATCTACCGACATTGTTTATGCAATAGCTAGGCTTAGTAAATTTTATATGCATGAATCATGTGGGCAATGTACCCCTTGCCGTGAGGGTACGGGTTGGATGTGGCGAGTTATGATGCGGCTAGTTAAAGGTAATGCCAAAAAATCTGAGATAGACCAACTTCTTAGCGTTACAAAAGCAATAGAGGGCCATACTATTTGTGCCTTAGGTGATGCGGCAGCTTGGCCGATTCAAGGACTGATACGTCATTTTAGAGATGAGATTGAAGAGAGGATATGTCATCTCATGTAGATTGATGGAGATTGTTACATGGTTGCAGATGTCATTTCAGCAACGGTGGAATCCAGAAAATAACGTCAATATTAATACAATAATTATATGTTGCTGTACGGCGCAGGCATGACATAGTTAAGAGCCATGTAACAAATGTTACTTATTAAATAATTAAGAGATTATGCAAATAGATACAAAAACAAACACTAATAAAACAACTGCTCAAGAATGGAAATCTTTTGCTTTTGTAGTATGTATCGCTTTACTGATTAGAATACTTATTATGGAGCCGTTTACTGTTCCAACAGGTTCTATGAAAGCAACCATACTTGAAAATGATTATATATTTTCTACTAAATATAGTTATGGTTATAGTAATTATTCTTTATCTTTCTTTGATTTTATTCCTCTTTTTAAAGGGCGAATATTTGCTTGTGAACCAGAGCGTGGTGATATTGTAGTTTTTCGTCCACCTAATGATATGAGTGTTAGATATATAAAACGCTTAATAGGATTACCGGGCGATAAAATTCAATTGATTGACGACATAATATATATTAACGATAAAAAAATAGAACGCACGGAAGTTGGAACTTATATAAGTGAAGAAGGAAGAAAATATTTGAAATTTAAAGAAACTCTGCCAAATGGTAGAACATATTTTTCGTATAAGCTCGCCCCTATTTTTGGTGTTATATCTGATGATAGATACGGTAATACGGACGTTTTTTATGTGCCGGAGGGAAAATATTTCTTTTTAGGGGATAATAGAGATCAATCAAATGATAGTAGAGTAAATCTTGGATTTGTACCGTTTGAAAATTTTATTGCTAAAGCACAATTTATTTGGTTCTCAACAAAAATAACTTGGTGGGATAATGATATAGGAGTTATTAATCTAATATTAAAGTTAAAGCCTTGGATTGAGTCTGTTAGGTTGAATAGAATTTTTAGAAATCTTTATAATACGGATGAATAATGTCATCATTTAACGAATTAGAAAAATTACTAGGCTATAGTTTCAAAAATAAAGAGCTTTTAATAGAGGCGTTAAGTCACCCGTCTTTAAGACAGCATCACGAGTACAAGGATAATAAAGATTATGAACGATTAGAGTTTTTAGGTGATGCTGTATTAAATTTAGTAATCACGAAAATTTTATTTAGTAATTTTGCAAGTTATAATGAAGGGAATTTAGCTAAAATTAGATCATATTTGGTTTGCAAAGAAACAATATGTATGGTTGGGGCTAAGCTTGCTTTAAAAGATTATATAATTATGACTTATGGTGAAGAAGTAGCAGGGGGGCGTGATAACCCTAATAATATAGAAAATGCTACGGAAGCTTTGATTGCAGCTATATATCTTGATAGCAATATTGAAACAACCCATAATATTATCGGGCAATTATGGGCAGAATTTATAAAAGTTCAGAATTTAACGGATTATGATCCAAAAACTGCTTTACAAGAATGGGCTCAAGCTAGTGATCATCACCTACCTATATACTGTCTGATAAAAAGAGAAGGAGCTGCTCATTCATCAACTTTTACTGTTCTTGTGAAAGTAAAAGATTATGAACAAATCGGTATAGGTTACTCGATAAAAGAAGCAGAGAAAAACGCAGCAAGAAGCTTATTGCATAGGCTTAAAAATGACTAAACAAATTCAGAAAACGGTTTCTGTTTGTATCATCGGTAGGCCAAATAGTGGTAAATCGACTTTATTAAACAGAATAATTGGTGAGAAGCTTTCTATAGTTACGCCCAAAGTTCAAACAACTAGGTCAATTATTACGGGCATTATTACCTTAAAAGATACACAGGTAATTTTGTATGACACGCCTGGTATATTTGAGCCGAAAGGAACACTTGAGAAAGCGATGGTTAGATGTGCGTGGTCAAGTTTACATAGTGCGGATTTAGTTATGTTGATTATTGATAGTTTAAAACCGTTTGATGATGTAACACATAATATTTTAGATAAGCTTTGCTCACTTAACATTGTACCGGTATTTTTATTGAACAAAATAGAGATTGAATCAAAATATCTAAATAACCTTAAAGCTTTTTTAACGGAAAATCATCCTGATAGTTTGCTTTTTCCTATTTCTGCTTTATCAGGCAAAAATATTGATCGATTGCTTGAATATATAACAAGTAAAGCAAAAATCGCTCCTTGGCTTTATGCAGAAGATGATATAACGGATTTACCGATGCGTTTTATTGCAGCAGAAATTACAAGAGAACAGTTATTTTTAAATTTGCAGCAAGAACTTCCATATAAATTAACCGTGCAAACAGAAAAATGGGAAGAGCTTAAAGACAAATCCGTAAAAATTAATCAAGTTATAGTAGTTGCAAGAGAAAGCTATAAAACTATAATCCTTGGTAAAAATGGCTCTAAAATCAAAGAGATTGGAGCTAAATCCCGTATGCAAATGGAGCAGTTTTTTAGCTGTCCTATTCATTTATTTTTGTTTGTTAAGGTACGTGAATTATGGGAGAATAATCAAGAATTTTATCAGTATATGAAGATATGAAAGTATGTCATTCCTATGAAATTGGGAATCGAGTAAAAATGTATTATGGTCAACCCCGTGGCTTAACCACGGATTCCATAAATACAAAACTAGATGTCGTGGATTAAGTCACGGTATGAGACTATGGAAAGCTGGATTCCTGCTTTCGTAGGGCTAACATCGGAATCGTGTATAAAAAATAAAATAATAACTATGATAGTACTTGGCATTGATCCAGCACTTGGGAGTCTTGGATGGGCGGTGGTTGTAAGGCAGTCGACAAAATTGAAATATTTAGCCAGCGGCACGATAAAGACAAATAGCAAAGATGAAATTCATCATAGGCTTGCTTTTATCAATATTACTTTAGAAAAAGTAATATTAGAATATCAGCCAAATATGGCAGCGATTGAAGAAATATTTGTTAATACTAATAGCCTTACTTCTTTAAAACTCGGCTATGCTAGAGGTGTGATAATGTCGCTGATCGGTAGATATAATTTGGGTTTACGAGAGTTTAAGCCAAATATGGTAAAAAAAAGCGTAACAGGATATGGTCATGCAGAGAAAGAACAAATTTTGCATATGATTAAACTCTTATTGCCTGGAACTTCCTTAATTACTAACTCTGATGAAGGTGATGCCATAGCAATCGCTTATACTTGCCTAGTTACAAAAAGTTATTAAAATGAATCCAATAATAATATTAGTTGCACCGCAAATGGGTGAAAATATTGGTGCTACTGCAAGAGCAATGAAGAATTTCGGTCTAAATGAGCTTAGAATCGTAGCACCAAGAGACGGATGGCCAAATGAGCAAGCACGCAGCAATGCAGTTGGAGCAGTCAATATTATAGATAATACAAAAATTTATGATAACTTAGAGGACAGTATTAAAGATCTCGAATATTTATACGCTACTACTTGCATTAAAAGGGCTATGAATAAAGATTATGTATTTTCACAAAATTTGTCTTTAGATTATCCAAATTCTGCAAAAGTCGGGATAATGTTTGGGCGGGAAAATAACGGGCTTAGTAATGAAGAGATTTCACTTGCCAATAAGATTATCACTATTAACACAACTGAATTTAGTTCGTTAAATATTGCTCAAGCAGTGATTATTATATGTTATGAATTGTTTCGTAATTTTACGCTTAGAGAGGATATACATAATATTCAAAAATTAGCTACTAAAGAAGAAATAGAGCATTTTTTAACAAATTTATTCGGCAAACTTGATAAACTCGGATTCTTCAAGGCTCCCGACAAAAAGCCTGCTATGCAGCAAAATATCACCAATATATTTACACGTATCAATAACCTCTCTTCCCATGAAGTTCAAATACTGCAAGGCATCATAAAGTCTTTGTATACTTGATGAACTTCAAAATTGGCTACATCCGTTCTATAAGAGCTGTGGTACTCACGATTAATATACGTTCTGCGCCTAGCTATGCACTCCTTGCTCTTTTTGACGTTGATCTTTGTATTCTGCTAGGAATATACCATTCTTAAAATGACAGGTATTTATTTTATCAAAGATTTAATAATTTCAGCTACTCGCTCTGATTCATTTAAAGATTTATAATTATATTCTTCTAGAGAAATAACTGACTCATCAAAAATTCTTGCTATTTTTTGTTCTACTAATTGCTTTATAAAAATCTTATGTTTTGAGGAATTAAAGTTTGGTGGGTGGAATATATAAAGAGGCTTACCACTTGAAGCTGCTTCGCTACACATTGAAATCGAGTCAGCTGTAACTATTATGTACTTCGCATTAGCAAGCATAGCGATATAAGGGTTATAGCCTATGTCTTTGTTCGGGTCATAAATAATTGTGGAAGATGGCATATTATTTTTAATAATGGACTTTACTTCTAGAGGAGTACGTCTACTGAAACTAATAAAAAAAGGTATTTTTTGATTAGTATATATTTTATTTAGTAGTGAAGAAAATAAAATTGCTTCATCTTTATTAAAATTAAATTTTTTATTATTTCCGCCTATTATCACTGCAATAAATTGTTTAAGATCAGGATAATATTTTTGTAGTTCTAAACTTACAGCAGCAAACTTATCGGTTACGTTGTTGATAGCTCCGTTGATGGCGATTATGTTTTTGTGTTTGATGTCATTCCCGCGAAAGCTGGAATCCACTTTGTCATATCGTGGCTTAACCACGATATCTAGAAAATAATTTATAGTATTAATTATTTTAGAATTTTTACTGGATCCAGCTATCAAGTTACGAGATGACGATAGGTGACAATCATGATAAGGTAGGATAACGGCATCAAATATATTATAAGGAAGATTAGGCTGCATTATTTGTATTAACTTTATATCTTTAAATTTCTTTTTTAAGTAAAATGCCAGTACTGTCGTTCTCCTTCCGGCGGCAATTATCATGTCAGGTAGGGATTGATCCAAAATATCTTGCAATAGTTCACTTTTTATATGAATAGGATAATATTTTAATAAAAAGTTTGGCAGCTTAGCTAAACAATTATATTGAAGTTTAATTAAAGTATAATCTGTAGCTAATTTTTCTGCAAGTGCAATAGCCTGATGTGTGTTGCCTGTTCTCTCATCTGTCAATACGTATATTTTCATGATAGATATTTTTCTAAAGGTAATGTTAATAAGTCTGTAAGGGGTAGTGATTTATCACAAGCATCGGCTATTTGCAGTGTGATTGGGATTTGAGCCATTAAAGGTATATTATATTTTTGTGATAAATGGTGGCCACTATTATCTTCAAGCATATAGCTCATATTTTCAATTATTCCCAGTATCGGCAGTCCTAATTTTTGATATAAATCGATAGAGCGTATTACATCTATTTCTGATATTTTTTGTGGAGTAGTTACTATTATTACGCCGTCTAAATGATAATTCTCTAAGATACTTAAATGAATATCACCGGTACCGGGAGGCATATCGATAATTAAATAATCAAGGTTATCCCATTTTGTTACTGATAATAATTGATAAATGGTCTTACTTGCCATAGGGCCGCGCCAAATAATTGCTGAATAGTCTTTAACAAAAAAGCCTATAGACATAATTTGAATAGTAGATATCTTTCCAAACTTTAGTTCTAGAGGTAATTTGTACGTCGATCCGGTACTCGCATCCTTACATACTTCCTTGTATGTTGTGGTGCTGTGTTCCGTGTTTCCTTCAAATTCCTCTCTATAAGCGAATTTTGAAAGATATCTATTTTTTGCTGTTATAGGTATTATTTGTCCTTTAATGGTTTTCGGCACTTCGTTAATGCCAAATATGTGAGGTATTGACGGACCGTAAATATCGGCGTCTACTATCCCGACTCGGTAATTTTCTAGACTTAACTGCTGAGCAATAAGAGCCGATATTGTAGATTTTCCGACTCCACCCTTACCTGACGCTACTAAGATAATTTTTTTTACGTTTTCTACAAAATGTTTTGGTTTTTGAGATTTTCGTTCTGAAGTTTTGTGGCTTGTAAAAACAATTGTTATATTACCTATTTCGGAAATTTTGTTAAGTTTATTAATTGCTTTAAGTCTGATTTCTTCAGCTTCTAACTTTGTTTTACCTGATATATCTATTGAGAAACCTATATTATTATCCTTAATTACAATATCCGATATAACTTGTTTTAAAAAAGTACCGTCTTTAAAAGTAATATTCTGAATCTTATCGATAATTTGTCTTTGGTGTAATTTCGCCATAATTAAATTTCCTTTTTAAGTCTATATAAAGCTCGTAACTTGACGTTATATACTATAATATATATAATTATCTAATCTTTAAAATAATATAAAAAAGCAAATGCTTAATAAAAAATATATCTTGATTTTAAAAAAATCCCCATGGCAAGATTTTGATTCTAATAAAGTCGATAACATATTCACAAGACCCCGTAAAAATCAATTTAATTTTGATAAATTTCAATTCCAGTTTAATTTCAATGCTAAAACAATAATTTTAGCTATTGTTGTGGTGGCTGCTTTATGGCTTGCTTCCGGTATTTATGAAATAAAAGAAGGTGAAGAAGCAGCAGTGATAAGGTTTGGACGCTTTGTACGTAAGGGCTATCCAGGGCTTAATTATCATTTACCTGCTCCTTTTGAAAAGATAATAGTTGAGAAAGTTAAACAATCACGCCGAATTGAGATTGGTTATCGTACAAATAGCTCAATACGTAGCGGTGGTGATAATACTAAAAATATTGCTGGTGAAAGTATAATGCTCACCGGTGATGAAAATATCGTTGCTTTAAATTGTGACGTAATGTGGCATATTAATAATCTTGAAGATTTTATTTTTAATGTACAAAGACCTGAAGAAACAGTAAAAGCAACAGTAGAAAGTGCCGTTAGGGAAGTAATAGGGAATACTCCTATTTCTTGGGTATTATCAGATCAAAAGCAAGAAATTACTTATAAGATAGAGAAATTAGCACAAAAGATATTGGATAGTTATAATGCTGGTGTTATGATTGAGAAAGTACAGTTATTGAAAGCCGAACCACCTGCTGAAGTAATAGACGCTTATAGAGACGTGCAAACTTCAAAGGCTGATAAAGAGAAAGAAATAAATCAAGCTCAAGCCTATAATAATAAAATTTTACCGGAAGCTAGAGGAGCAGCTGCAAAGATTATACAAGAAGCAGAAGGTTATAGAGAAGAAGTAATATCAAAAGCAGAAGGTGATAGCCAAAGATTTAATGCTATTTATAAACAATATACTACAGGTAGGCAGGTAACGAGAGATAGGTTATATTTAGAGGTAGCTGAAGAGATATTAAGTGGTTCAAATAAAACAATTATTAATAATGTACTGCTACCACATATGGCTATTAAACCATAGGGTACTATGTCCATTTCCACTTTGGTGGAAAATCACTTTGTCATACTATGGCTTGACCACGGTAAAAAATACTGGATCTATCTCACAAGTCATGGGATGACAATCAGGAAACTGATCAATGCAACAAAGTCCTTTCGCAAGAATGACATTTAAATAACAAGGAATATTAAATGCAACAAAAGGTTTATTATATAATTTTTACAATTGTTTTCGGGCTGATGCTGATTTCTAGCTCCTTATTTTCAGTTGACCAACGTCAATCTGCTGTGGTATTCCAGTTTGGTGAGGCGGTTAGAACTATAGAAAATCCAGGGCTGCATATTAAAATTCCGTTTATTCAAAATGTAGAGTTTTTTGATAAACGTCTTTTAGATGTTGAGGTTGAGGCAAAAGAATTAACAGCTGCTGATGGTAAACGAGTTATTGTTGATGCTTACGCCAAATTCCAAATTAATAATCCGGTAATGTTTTATAAAACAGTGCATAATTATCAAGGAGTAAAAATTAGATTGACTCGAAATCTTGAGTCGTCGATGCGTAAGGTGATAGGTAAAATTTCGCTCAGTACTCTTTTAAGCCAAGAGCGTAGTAACGTAATGTTAAATATCTTAAACCAAGTGGACGGAGAAGCTAAAAGTTTTGGTATTAATGTTGTAGATGTTAGAATTTTAAGAGCAGACTTGCCACAAGAAAATAGTGCTGCTATTTATCGTCGTATGCAAACGGCACGTGAAAAAGAAGCTACACAAATTAGAGCAGAAGGACAAGAAGAAAGCGTGCGTATTCGTTCAAAAGCAGATAAAGAAAGTAAAATAATACTTGCTAAAGCTTATAGAGATGCACAAATTATTAAAGGTGACGGCGATGAGAAAGCAGCAAAAATATATAATGCTGCTTATTCAGTCGATCCAGAATTTTATAAATTTTATAGATCACTTTTAGTATATAAAAATTCTTTAAAGAAAGAAGATACTAAGTTTGTAATCTCACCTGAGGCTGAAGTTTTTAAATATTTAAATTTAGCTAAGTAGTAATAATTATGCACCCCAAAATGTTTAAATATATTTTTGCCGTAATAGTTATAATTTTATTAAACAATGCTGTTTTAGCAAAAGAGAACATTAAAAAACCAGGAAAAATTTTAGAAGAAAATGAGTTTACAGAAATAAATTCTGTCCCTTTAAAAGTAAGTGAAGCTGCTCGTTATAGCTTTGCTGATATAGTGGAGCCGTTAATTCCTGCAGTCGTTAATATTTCAACGATAGAATATGTGAATAGTAAATCAGAAAATGCCGAGAAAGATCCTCTGCAAGAAAAAAAACCTTTAGACTTCATTAATGATTTTTTAGAACGGCTTAATATACCGCTGAATTTGGAAGAAGTGGATCAAAATCCTAAAAATGTTCCACTTGGCTCAGGATTTATTATTGAGCCTAACGGCTTAATAGTGACAAACTATCATGTAATTGCAAATGTTGAGAAAATTAATATAAAACTTGCAGATAATACTGAATTACCTGCTAAATTAATAGGTAGCGATACTAAAACCGATTTAGCTCTCTTAAAAATAGATCGCGAGGAGCCTCTACCTTTTGTTGAGTTTGGAGATTCAAATGATGCAAGAGTAGGTGATTGGATTATTGCAATCGGTAATCCGTTCGGTAATCTAGGGGGCACAGTTACTGCTGGTATTATTTCTTCTAAAGGTCGGGATATTGATATAGATACGGATAATATAGTTGATAATTTTATTCAAACGGATGCTGCAATTAATAACGGTAATTCCGGCGGTCCTATGTTTAATTGGGATCAGAAAGTAATCGGCGTAAATACGGCAATTTTTTCACCGCTCGGTACTAATATAGGTATCGGTTTTGCAATACCGTCAAATACTGCAAAGCCTATAATCGAGCGCCTTAAGAAAGACGGTAAAATAAATAGAGGACGTCTTGGAGTAACAATACAAGATTTAACTGAGGAAATTTCTGAAGGGTTAGGTCTTAAAGATACTAGTGGGGTGTTAGTGGCTAAAGTACAAAAAGACGGCCCGGGCGATAAAGCAGGTATTAAAACAGGCGATATAATAATAGAGTTTGCAGGTATACCGGTTAAAAATACTAAAAAATTACGTGTCATTATTGCAGATGCTCCTATTGATCAGGAAGTAAAAGTAAAAATACTTCGTGACAAAAAAGAGTTTGAATTACCTATTAAGGTTACTGCAGATAATGAAGAAATTAACAAAGATTTAGCAGAACGAGTAAATAAAGAAGCGGTAACAAATAAAGGAGACAATAATTTATCTATTACTAAAAATAATATTACTTTTAGTAATTTGACTCAAGAATTAAGACAAAAATATACTATCCCTCAGGATAAAACGGGAGTAGTTATAACCAATATTAATGAAGAAGAAAACAGTTTCAAAATTGGTGATCTGATAACCAATGTTAATCAAGAAAACATAGAGGATATAAGTAAGCTAGAACAATTATATGAAAATGCTAAAAAATCGAATAAGCAAAATATTTTACTCTTGATTGAAAGAGGCGATCGTTATATGTTTGTACCGCTGCAGGTGATGTGATTAACTGTCATATACAGTGGTCAAGCCACGGATGACACCGGAGTGTTTTTCAATAGGCATACCATAATAATCGTTAAAAATAACATTAAAAGTTATGAATGAAAAAATAGCAATTTTAAGTACATATAGTTTTGTTAATATAGAAGAACCAGCGAATTTAATACCAAAGCTTTTGCTTATCGCTAAAAGAAAATATGTTAGAGGTACTATTTTATTATCAAAAGAAGGTTTTAACGGTTCTTTTTCAGGTTCATATGAAAATGTAAATCTTGTACTTGAAGAATTGATAAAGCTAACCGTTCCCAAAGATGTTAACGTTAAAATAAATTATAGTGATCTTCATCCTTTTCAGAAATTAAAAGTCAGACTTAAGAAAGAGATTGTAGCGATGAATGTCGATGATTTAAATGTTGATTTATTTAAGGGCGAATATATAGAGTCGAAAGATTGGGATAGTTTTATTACAAAACAAGATGTTATAGTAATAGATACTCGAAATGATTATGAAGTAGAGATCGGTACATTTAAATCGGCAATTAACCCATATACGAAAACATTTAAGCAGTTTCCGGCTTGGGTTCACCAGAATGAGAAATTACTTAAAGGCAAGAAGATTGCTATGTTTTGTACCGGCGGTATTAGATGTGAAAAATCCACTAGCTTACTTAAAAGTATAGGCTATGATGATGTATATCATTTAAAGGGTGGTATATTGCAGTACTTAGAAGATACGCAAAATAAGAATAATTTATGGCAAGGCGAGTGCTTTGTTTTTGATGATAGAAGAGCAGTGGAAGATGATTTATCACCTTCTGAACGGCATACTCGTCTACCTTCCACCTAATTTTTTATTATGTTCAATAGCATGACTAAAACAAAACAGGAAATTTATAATAAGCGTCCTATTTCACCGCATTTAAGCATATATAAAATGCAGATAAGTTCTACGTTGTCAATTTTGCATCGTATAACTGGTGTAGCTTTATTTTTTGCAGTATCAATTTTAGCGTGGTGGTTGATTCTTAGTAAATATGACAATAATTATTTGTATCTTGCTAGTTGCTATATTATAAAAATATGCTTAGTAGCCGTTAGCTACGCTTGGTTTTATCATTTATGTAATGGTATTCGTTATTTATTTTGGGCTATCGGTTATTGCTTTTCTATAAAAGCAGTTAATATCACGGGTTGGTGTGTGGTTATATGTTCTACATTATTAACTATATTGTTATGGGTTTAAGCTATATGTTGTTGTAGGAATTATGAAAACTCCTTTACCTGAATGCTCTCTTAAAATTAGGGCAAGGCTCAATTTTATAGTGCAGCAAATTCTAGATATTTCATAAGATATAAAATCACCATGATTATCTTATATGGATCATATGCTAGAGGCAATTGGGTACGTGATTGAGTTAATAGTTATCATAGTGATCTCGATATTTTAATAATACTAAGAAAAGGTAAGTATAAGGTATATGCTAATTTAAGATTCGAAGATAATATCTCTGATGATTCAGAAATATCCATAATTCTTGAATCAATATAGGAAGTAAATACTCAGCTTGAGAAAGGGTGTTATTTCTTATCAAACAAGAAATATTGCTGTTATATGATCGTGGTGAATTTATTTTAAGCGAAGCTAAAGATTTACCTTGGAGTGAGGAAATTGCTAAAGATTGTTATGAAAAGTAGTTTAAAAGTGGATGTAGGTTTTTGATTGATGACAAATATCAATTTGAAAGTGGTAAGTTAAACAAAAGTGCTTTTTATCTTCATCAAGCTATGGAAAGTTTTTATAGTAGTATTTTATTAGTTTTTTCAAATTATAACCCTAAGCTGTATGAGATCAAAAAGTTAGGTAGTAGAGTAAAAATTATAATAGTGAGCTATTGCAAGTGTTTTCTATAGCAGCGGCAGAGCAAAAAGAATGTTTTAAATTACTTTGGAAAGCTTACGTCGATGTAAGATATAATAAAAACTATAAACTTGACCAAAGAACAGCTTTTATATTTAATGGCAAGAGTTAAAAAGCTAAAACAAATAACAGAAAAATGTGTTTAGAGAAAATTAATGGTATATGATTTTAAAGTGGAAATTGTAAAAGCAAAGGCCAGCGGTTCTGCTAAAAGCGGTTCTCATCATTGGTTATTACAAAGGGTTACAGCGATTATATTAGCTTTATGTTCTATATGGTTAATATATTTTACCTTAACTAATAAAAGTAGTGATTTAAGTATCATTATGTGGGAGCTTAAAAAACCTTTTAATGTAGTAGCATTATTAATTACGGTCATTATTTCTTTATATCATGCTATGATCGGTGTGCAGATAGTAATAGAAGATTATATAAGATGCAATAAATTACTTAATACATTAATTATAGTAGTAAAATTATTCTGCTTAGTTACTATTGCAGCTTTTGTGACAGCTATGTTTTATAAGGGGTGATTTAGTTATGTTCAGTGTCATCTCACACCTTGATCGTGGTATCAAGAAAAAATCACTAATAAGTAGTGTTATTATTAACTGGACCCCATGGTCACAAGCCACCGGGGGTAACAATTGAGAAACCTTACGTCACAATACTTTCTCGCAAGGACTGTTGATACAAATATTTCAAAATACAAGATCAAACATTAAAAGTAATGACTAAAGCATATAATATTATTCATCATAAATTTGACGTTGTTGTTGTAGGGGCAGGCGGAGCAGGTCTTCGTTCTGCTTTTGGTATGGCTAAAGAAGGTCTAAATACTGCTTGTGTAACTAAGCTATTCCCAACTCGTAGTCATACTGTTGCTGCTCAGGGTGGAATTAGTGCAGCTCTTGGAAATATGGGCGAAGATGATTGGCGTTGGCATATGTATGATACTGTGAAAGGCTCTGATTGGTTAGGTGACCAAGATGCCATCGAGTATATGTGTAAGAACGCCGCTGATGCGGTTTTAGAGCTTGAGCATTACGGCGTACCTTTTTCAAGAACCGAAGAAGGAAAAATTTATCAGCGTCCTTTTGGTGGTATGACAACAGAGTACGGTAAAGGAAAAGCAGCCTATCGTACATGTGCTGCGGCAGATCGTACGGGGCATGTCATACTTCATACTTTATATCAACAATCATTGAAACATAAAGTACAGTTTTTTGTTGAATATTTTGCTATTGATTTATTGATGGAAGACGGTCAATGTAGAGGTGTAGTTGCATGGAATTTAGATGATGGTAGTATGCATTGTTTTAGAGCTCATAATGTAGTACTTGCAACGGGTGGATACGGGCGTGCTTATTTTTCAGCGACTTCTGCTCATACTTGTACTGGTGATGGAGGAGGTATGGCGATTCGAGCTGGTCTGCCGCTGCAAGATATGGAGTTTGTGCAGTTCCACCCGACTGGTATATATTCGGCGGGCTGTCTTATCACGGAGGGAGCTAGAGGTGAGGGGGGATATCTTGTCAATGCAAACGGTGAGCGTTTTATGGAGCGTTATGCTCCGGCCACAAAAGATTTAGCTTCAAGGGATGTAGTGTCAAGAGCAATGACTATCGAGATTCGTGAAGGTCGAGGAGTTGGCAAGTATAAAGATCATGTATTTCTACATTTAAATCATTTATCTCCTGAAATTTTATACAGTCGCTTACCGGGTATTGCCGAAACAGCTAAAATTTTTGCAGGTGTAGATGTTACTAAAGAGCCGATACCGGTACTTCCTACAGTTCATTATAATATGGGCGGAATACCAACTAATTACCATGGTCAAGTTATAATTAAAGAGGGCGAAAATCATAACACTATAGTAAAAGGTCTTATGGCAATTGGTGAGGCTGCTTGTGTATCGGTACATGGTGCTAATCGTTTAGGATCAAACTCTTTGCTTGATTTAGTAGTATTTGGTAGAAGCTCTGCATTAAAAGCAGCTGAGCTTATTAAGCCTGCTAGCCCGCATAAGTCTTTAAAAGAAGAAAGCCTTGAAAAAGTTATAAATAGATTTGATAAAGTTCGTCATAGTAATGGTAATATTTTAGTTGCAGATTTAAGGCTTAAAATGCAGAGAACTATGCAAAGCCACGCTGCGATATTTAGAACTCAAGAGGTACTAGACGAAGGAGCGGAAATGATTAGCGAGATAAGGGCTGGTTATAAAGATATAAAGGTTAACGATAAATCTTTAATTTGGAATAGTGATTTAGTCGAAGCCTTAGAGCTAGATAATTTACTTGATCAGGCTTTGGTAACGGTATATTCAGCAGCTGCAAGAAAAGAAAGCAGAGGTGCCCATGCTAGGGAAGATTACCCTGATCGTAATGATTTGGATTGGATGAAGCATACCCTTAGCTCTATCAATGACGTAGGTACAGTAGTGCTTGATTATAAACCTGTGACGTTAACCACTTTAACTGATGAAGTAAAAGCAATCCCGCCAGCAAAGAGAGTGTACTAATAGTTTAATGTGAAAAATTGGCGTCATTAGTTCGTGGATACCTAAATCATTATTGCACGCATTTGCTCAGAGCGTTGTAATCCAGTAAAAATAATAAAATGCTGTAAACTAGCATTTTTATTTCTTCCTTGTTTAGTCAATTACTTCGTAATTTTTCTTGCCATGACGAAAAAATTGATCTACGCAGGAATAAATCTATAAATAATTTATGTTTGAGTATTTAATAAAATTCTATCCAAAAATCCTTTTTATTGTAGAGGGGACTTTAGTTACTTTAAAATATAGCGTTATTGCCGTTATATTTGGTTTAGTTATAGGGATGTTACTTGCTATTTGTAAGGTAAATAAAAATTATGCTTTAAGATTCTTTGCAAATTTCTATACTTCTATTTTTAGAGGGACGCCTCTGTTAATTCAGCTAAGTATTATTTATTTTGCATCACCTTATATAGTAGGTATTAAATTTAGCGTGTTTACGGCAGGGGCGATTTCCTTTTCTCTTAATTCGGGTGCATATGTTTCAGAAGTAATTAGAGCAGGAATTAATGCGGTTGATAAAGGTCAGTTTGAAGCGGCTGAAGCTCTTGCTATTCCAAGGTATTTAATAATGCAAGATATAATCCTACCGCAAGCAGTTAAAAATATTTTTCCATCATTAGTAAATGAGCTTGTAAGTTTGATTAAAGAATCAGCCATTATTTCTATGCTTGGAGAAATAGATTTAATGCGTAGAGCACAAATTGTATCAATTGAAACATATAATTATTTTTTTCCAATGCTTATTGCTGCGTGCTGTTATTATATTTTAGTGATGTTAATCAGCTTTATAGCAAAAATAATTGAGAAAAAAATGATTGTTAATTAAAACATACTTGCTTTTATAGAAAAAGTAATTATAATTCAAGTTTAGTATAATTTACAAATGCTTATAATTTGTATTTAGAAATGATTTAAAACTAAAGGGTGGAGTGTTTTTCACCCTTTAGTTATCGTATATAAGTTTTTTTGGAGTATTTATTTTAATGCCGACATATAATCAATTAGTACGTTTTGGGAGAAAATCAAAAACTCGTAAGACAAAATCTCCTGCCTTAGAATCTAATCCTTTTAAAAGCGGTGTTTGCTTAGTTGTAAAAACCGTTACCCCTAAAAAGCCTAACTCTGCACTTCGTAAGATCGCAACGGTACGTTTAAGTAATAAAAGAACTGTAAATGCATATATTCCAGGTGAAAAGCATAGTGTAAAGGAACATGATAGGGTGTTAGTAAGAGGCGGTCAGGTGCCTGATCTTCCAGGGGTGAAATATCATATCGTACTCGGTGCTTATGATATTGCCGGAGTTAAAGGACGTAAGCAAGGTCGTTCACGTTACGGTGCTCCTAGTAAACAAGTTGCAGTTACAAAAAAATAAATTATTAAGTTAGAGAGAAAAAATCAAATGTCACGTCGTCACGCCGCGGGAAAGCGAGTAATTTTACCTGATATGAAATATAACAGTATTTTGTTGTCAAGATTTATCAATAATCTTATGAAAGAAGGAAAGAAAGCTCTTGCAGAAAAAATTGTTTATTCAGCTTTTAATAAAATTGAAAAAAAGCATAGAGTCGATCCATATCAAATCTTTAATAATGCTATGCATAACGTAAAGCCGCATTTAGAAGTTACTTCCGTTAGAGTAGGAGGAGCGAATTATCAAGTTCCGACACATGTTGATGAAAGCAGAGGTTATGCCCTTGCTAGCCGCTGGATTATTAATGCTGCGTTAAAACGTTCTGAAAAAATGATGATTGATAAACTCGCTGAAGAGTTGTTTGAAGCTTCTAATAATAGAGGCGTTGCCATTAAGAAGAAAGAAGATACTCATAAAATGGCTGAAGCTAATAAAGCTTTCTCTCATTTTAGTCCTAAAAAAATGAAATAAGGTAAGCTAATTATGACTAAAATAAACAAACTTGAGTATATTCGTAATATAGGTATATGTGCTCACATCGATGCTGGTAAGACTACAACTACTGAGCGTATTTTATATTACACTGGTAAATCACATAAAATAGGTGAAGTTCATGAGGGCGGTGCTACCATGGACTGGATGGAGCAGGAGCAAGAGCGTGGTATAACCATTACTTCGGCTGCTACTACCTGTAGATGGCAAGATAAGATAATAAATATTATTGATACTCCTGGACACGTTGACTTTACTATTGAGGTAGAACGTTCGCTTCGTGTTCTTGATGGTGCGGTTGCAGTATTTGATGGTGTAGCAGGTGTCGAACCGCAATCTGAGACGGTATGGAGACAAGCGGATAAATATAATGTTCCTAGAATGTGTTTTATCAATAAAATGGATAGAATGGGAGCAGATTTTTATAGATGTGTTGAAATGATCAAAGATCGTTTAGGAGCAAAACCACTTGTGATTCAGTTGCCTGTAGGGATTGAAGAGAATTTTAAAGGTATAATTGATCTTGTGAAAATGAAAGCAGTGATTTGGAAAGATGAATCACTTGGAGCCGAGTATTTTGCAGAAGATATACCTGCCGATATGAAATATAAAGCTGAAGAATATCGTACTAAATTACTTGATATGGTTGTTGAGTTAGATGACCATATTATGGAAAAATATTTATCAGGTGAAGAAGTAACGGAAGAAGAAATTGAAAGATTAATCAGAAATGGTACTATTTCAGCAGCTTTTTATCCGGTTTTATGTGGTAGTGCTTTTAAAAATAAAGGAGTACAGCCTTTACTTGATGCCGTAGTAGGTTTTTTGCCTTCACCTATTGATATAGGTATAGTAAAAGGCATAGAAGTAAGTACTGGTGAAGAAAAAGATTTTCCTATTTCGGTAACTGAGCCTTTTGCAGCTTTAGCATTTAAAATTATGAATGACCCGTTTGTCGGTTCATTAACTTTTATTAGAATATATTCGGGGAAAATTACTTCTGGATCGACTGTTATTAATACCGTAAAGAATAAAAGAGAAAAAATCGGTAGAATGCTATTAATGCATGCTAATAATCGTGAAGACGTAAAAGAAGCATCGGCAGGTGATATAGTAGCTTTAGCAGGTCTTAAAGATACTACTACCGGTGATACGTTATCCGATATTGATAAGCAAGTAATCTTAGAAAGAATGGAATTCCCGGAGCCGGTGATTGAGCTTGCGGTGGAACCTAAATCAACAGCTGATCAAGAAAAAATGGGCTTAGCGCTTTCTCGTTTGGCAGCAGAAGATCCGTCCTTTAGAGTTTCAATGGATCATGAAACAGGACAAACGGTGATAAAAGGAATGGGAGAACTTCATTTAGAAATTATCATTGATCGTATGAGAAGAGAGTTTAAGGTTGAAGCAAATATTGGAGCTCCTCAAGTAGCATATCGTGAAACTATAACTAAAATCTGCGAAATTGATTATACTCATAAAAAACAATCAGGAGGTGCGGGGCAATTTGCACGTGTAAAAATTATCTTTGAACCTTTAAATCCAGGTGAAGGTTTTGTTTTTGAAAGCAAGATTGTCGGTGGTGCTGTGCCTAAAGAATATATACCTGGTATTGAAAAAGGATTAAATAATATTAGAGAAACCGGTGTTATTGCTGGTTATCCTATGATTGATTTTAAAGCGACTTTAGTTGATGGTGCGTTTCATGATGTAGATTCTAGTGTACTTGCGTTTGAAATTGCAGCAAAGGCAGCATTTAGAGAAGGGATGCTGAAAGGTAATCCTAAATTACTTGAGCCGATTATGAAAGTTGAAGTTATCACTCCTGATGAATATATGGGAGATATTATAGGTGATTTAAATAGTCGTAGAGGACAAATCCAAAGCATGGATCCAAGAGCAAATGCTCAAGTAGTTACCTCTAATGTTCCTTTGGCAGAAATGTTTGGTTATGTTAATACACTTAGGTCTCTATCTCAAGGTAGAGCTCAGTTTAGTATGATATTTTCTCATTATGATCAAGTGCCGAGTCAGATAGCTGATGTTATTAAAGCTAAAAAATAATTGAGGGTTCTAATTAGATATAATTAATGTTACATCTGACAAAGGTAATATTATTTTGTCTGTGACAGATTATAAGTGAGAAGTACCAGTTATTATAGTAATTTTTAATAATAGCAAATATTTTTAATAAATCTTATTGATTTTTTATTAAAAATATGATAGGAGTGTAGCTCAATTGGTAGAGCGCCGGTCTCCAAAACCGGAGGTTGCGGGTTCGATACCTGTCGCTCCTGCCATTATAGGTTTGAGTTTTTTACTATAAAATGTAGACTTCTTATAAAATTCGCTTATAGAGAGGAATTTGAAGGAGACACTTTAGCTTGAATTGCATTGTACATAGTAGTAGGTTAGAATGTAAGTGCTGGATCATTGTCTCAATTACCTAGAGAAGTAGCATGTTATGATAAGTCTAATAAATTACCTAACAAAAATATGTTTAAAGAATATAAAATTTATAAGTTTTTTGAACAAGTTAAACAAGAAACTTATAAGGTAGTTTGGCCAACTAGAAAAGAGCTTGTAGCTTCAACATTAGTAGTGGTGGTCGCAGTGTTTATTTTTAGCTTAATTTGTTTGGTGCTTGATTATAGTATACATAATATAATGAAGCTTTTGCTTAATATTGGCAAATAGTATAAGGAATAAATTGTGACAGCACAGAGTTTAGATAATATATTACCTTCTTCTAAGAAGAATATAAAACAGTGGTATGTAGTACATACGGCATCAGGAGCAGAGAAACGCATAAAAGAAGATATGCTTAGAAAAATCGCTAAACAGAAAATGACAGATTTTTTTGAAGATATATTAATACCTGTTTTTGGAGTTTCTGAAGTTAAACGTGGTAAAAATGTTAAGGTAGAAAAAAAGCTAATGCCGAGTTATCTTTTGATAAAGATGAATATGACTGATAAATCTTGGCATTTTGTAAAAAATATACCTGGAGTAACTGGCTTTTTAGGAAGCAAAACCATGCCCAAAGCACTTACAGAAGGTGAAATACAAAATATTTTTAATAATCTGGAAGCAGAAGCTAAAGAAGCAAAAAATTCTAAATTGTATGAAGTCGGTGAAATAGTGACTGTTACAGACGGTCCTTTTGAAACTTTTATGGGTACGGTAGAAGAAATAGATCAGGAAAAAAATAGGTTAAAAGTTTCAGTGTCAATATTTGGTAAAGCAACTCCAATAGAACTAAATTTTAGTCAAGTAAAGAAAAATGATTAAAAGATGGTAGTATATTTAGAATACTCCTAAATAAGATGAAGAGTAGGTAAATAAATTTTTTAATACCAAGTGAAACCAGCTGTTTCATTTTTATTACTCATTATTTAATTTCTTCAAAAAAAGAAGTATATGTCTAATTAGGACTAAAGCGCGATATATATAAAAATTGCCTCTACGTAATGAGTGTTATTAAGTAATATTAATTTAAGAAAAAAATAAGGATATTTATCAATGTCTCAGAAAGCAATAAAAGGTTATATTAACTTGATCATTCCGGCTGCCGGGGCAACTCCTGCCCCTCCTATAGGGCCGGCACTTGGACAGAGGAAAGTTAATATTGCAGCATTTTGTAAAGATTTTAATGATGCTACACAAGCTATGGAAAAAGGCATACCTCTGCCAACAGTAATTACTGTTTATGAAGATAGAAGTTTTTCTTTTAAAATAAAAACTTCTCCTGCTTCTTATTTTTTAAAGAAGTATGCTAAAATTACTAAAGGTTCTAGTGCTACTAAAAAAGAAGCCGTAGTAGGTAAAGTTACTATGGATGATTGCCGTGAAATTGCAAAGTTAAAAATGCCTGATTTAAATACAAAAAATATTGAAGCGGCAACAAAAATTATTTGTGGTAGTGCTGCATCTATGGGACTTGAAGTGGTAGGGAATTAATTATTATGTCAAATAAGAAAGATATTGCTGTAAAAAATAGCGGCGGTAAAAAAATAAGAGAAGCTAGAGAGAAAGTAAAATCAGATACCTTATATAATTTAACAAATGCAGTTGAGCGATTAAAATCAGCATCATATGTTAAATTTGATCCAACTTTAGAAATAGTTATGAAGCTTGGAATTGATCCTAGGCATTCCGATCAAATGATACGTGGCGTAGTTAATTTACCTGCTGGTACAGGCAAAACCGTAAGAGTTGCTGTTATTTGTAAAGCAGAAAGAGTAGAAGAAGCTAAAAGTGCCGGAGCAGATTTAGTAGGTTCAACAAGTATCATTGATGAAATTAAAGCAGGAAAAATTAATTTTGATGTATGTATAGCTACTCCCGATATGATGGCAGCTATAGGTTCAGTTGCAAGAATTTTAGGACCAAAAGGTTTAATGCCTAACCCTAAACTTGGTACTGTAACTTTAGATATTAAAAATGCTATAAAAAACGCTAAAAGTGGTCAGGTAGAATATAGAGCAGAGAAAGCAGGTATAATTCATGCAGGGCTTGGGAAATTATCTTTCTCAGACCAAGATTTATTACAAAATTTAAATGAGTTTATTGAGGCAGTAATTAAAGCAAAGCCTGCTGGATTGAAGGGAAGTTATTTAAAAGCAATGTATTTATCTTCTACTATGGGAGCATCGGTACAAATAGATTTAACTAGTATAGCATAATTTTTATAAACCGTTTCTATTTAAACAACGAAAATAGCGAATTATTACATAATAAGGTGAAAGCCGGCTTCGACCTTTTATATAAAAATATTAGTTTTATTTAAGGATTTATAGGTTATATTTTATTTTTGAAATCAAGTGAAGAACTGCTTCAAGCTTGATTTATACAGCTTTTAAAACAATAGCAAATTACATATGTTTTGCTATTAGTGGTAAATAGATAATCAATAATAGTTTTAGGATTTAATATATTTAAAACTGTATTATAAAAGGAGAATTAAAAGGTGTTAAGATCAGAAAAATCAGTAGCAGTAGAGGATATTGTAAATATTTATAAAGAATCGCCGTCTGTAATTATTACTCATTATCACGGGTTAACTGTTAGTCAAGTCAGTTCACTTAGAGAATCACTTAAATCTCAAGAAGCAGGTTTTAAAGTAGTTAAAAATACTTTAGCAAAAATAGCTGCGAATCAAACAGGGCTTAATAATATTGTTGAATTATTTGCGGGTCCTACTGCTATTGCTTATTCTAAAGAACCGGTTGGGATGGCAAAATTAGTAGTTAATTTTGCGAAGGCTAATGATAATCTTAAGATTATTGGTGGAGTAGTCGATAATCACGTATTAGATAAACATTCAATAAAAGAACTTTCTAAGCTACCTTTACTTAATGAGCTTAGAGGTAAAATTGTTGAGTTATTACAAGCACCTGCTACTAAGGTTTTAGGTGTTTTACAAGCCCCGTCTTCGAGTATGGCGAGAGTAATACAAGCACATGCTAGTAAAAATTAACTTAATATAAAAAAGTAAAAAGGAAAAAATTATGGCAGATTTAGCTAAAATTGAAGAACAATTATCATCATTAACATTAATGCAAGCAGCTGAACTTGTGAAAATGCTAGAAGAAAAATGGGGTGTATCTGCAGCTGCTCCTGTTCCTATGGCAGCTGCATCCGCTCCTGCTGCCGCTGAAGAAGCAGTTGCAGAGAAAACAGATTTTGAAGTAGTGTTAACAGCTGTAGGTGGCAAAAAAGTTGAAGTAATTAAAGTTGTAAGAGAAATTACGGGTCTTGGTTTAATTGAAGCTAAGAAATTAGTTGATGAAGCTCCAAAGGCAGTTAAACAGAGTGTAAAGAAAGCAGAAGCAGAAGAAATTAAAAGTAAATTAGAAGCTGCTGGAGCAAAAGTTGAATTAAAATAATTATTTCTGCACTAGGTTCTGTAAAGAAAATTTAAATTATTTGTATTTTTAGATATTTTTAAGTGAAAATTAATAAGATTCTTGCAGGAATAGTTGTTTTATTTTAAAAAAGCTTATAATTTGCAATCAAAAAGAACTAAATGTAGATTAATTTTCTTTTACAGAACCTAATGTTTTTTGCATTACAGATGGAATATTTTATAGCTTTAAATTCACTTTTTAAATAAAAAAGCCTTATTTTAGTGATTAAATTTGAATAAGGCTTTTTTATTTTAAAATAATTTTATTAACGTACCATACGTCTAGAAATTTAAATTATTGAATGGCCTAGGCTCTGTGAACGTTTCTAATTGATTTTTTGTTTTTAAGTAAAAATTAATAAGATTTTTGAAAGAATAGCTGCTCCTATTTTCAAAAATCTTATAATTTACAGGAAAACATCGTCTACATTAAATCTTTATTAGAAATGTTTACGAGGCCTACACAAGATCTAAATGAGAAGCTTACTAGGTTTCTTTAATTTAGGTTCTATGTAAAAAAAATTAAAACGGTATATTTTTAGTTTTGTACTGTATAAGTATTTTGTTGAAATATGTGTAGCTATTTCAATAAAAACTTTATTGCTTAAAATATAATGTAAATTTTATATACAGAACCTAGTCACTTCAATACGGGCAGTAATTTTATCAGTCAGGAGATTATATGGTTTTATTAAGGGATAATATAGAAGTACAACCCTTGTCAAATAATAGAAGAATAAGAAAAAATTTTGGTCACATAAATTTAGTAGCAGATATACCAAATTTGATTGAAATTCAAAAGAACTCATATGAAAAAAACTTTCTACAGTTAAATATTAAAGATTCTGAAAGAAAAAATAAGGGTTTACAATCTATATTAAACTCAATTTTTCCTATTTCAGATTCTTCTAATATTGCTAACTTAGAATTTGTAAAATATGAATTTGATACTCCAAAATATGATGTAGAAGAGTGTAGTCAAAGAAGTTTAAGTTATGCTGCTCCTCTTAAAGTTACTTTAAGATTAAGTATTTGGGATATAGATGAGGATACTGGTACTAGAGAAATTAAAGGGATTAAAGAGCAAGAAGTCTATATGGGTGATATCCCATTAATGACTAAAAACGGTACTTTTATTATCAATGGTACGGAAAGAGTAGTTGTATCACAAATGCATCGCTCACCAGGTGTATTCTTTTATCATGATGAAGGAAAAATCCACTCTTCCGGAAAGTTGTTATATTCTGCTCGCGTTATTCCATATAGAGGGTCTTGGCTTGATTTAGAGTTTGACGCTAAGGATATTATTTATTTTAGAATTGATAGAAAAAGAAAACTGTATGCTACTACTTTACTTAGAGCTATAGGCATGAGTACTGAAGAAATTATTAAATTTTATTATAATTCAGTAACTTATAAGCTTGTTCAAAATAAAGGTTGGGCGGTTAAATTTATGCCTGGGCATATTACTGCTCATCGTTTAACAAGTGATTTAGTAGATGCAGATACTGGTAATGTTTTACTGAAAGCAGGACAAAAAATTACCCCTCGTTTAGCTCAAAAATATTTTAGAGAAGGGCTTAATAATGTTTTAGTAGCTCGTGAAACTTTAATTGGCAAATATCTATCCGAAGATTTAAGAGATCCTGTAAGTGATGAAATATTAGCAAAAATCGGTGAAATGATTACTGCTGATATGCTCAATGTTATTAATGATCTTAAAATTAAGAATGTTAACGTATTAGTGGTCAATCCTCAATCAGGTCCGTATATAAGAAATACCTTATTTGCCGATAAAAACCAGGATCGAGAGACAGCATTATGTGACATTTTTAGAGTTTTAAGACCAGGTGAACCTGCTAATATTGAAGCTGCCGAAGGCCTGTTTTATAATTTATTTTTTGATGCGGAAAGATATGATCTTTCAGAAGTTGGGCGAATAAAAATGAATTCTAGGTTAGAGTTGAATATTTCTGAAGAAGTGACAGTTTTAACAATTGATGATATTAAAAATATCGTAAGGGTTTTAGTAGAGCTTAAAGACGGTAAAGGTATCATAGACGATATTGATCATTTAGGTAACAGAAGGGTGAGATCAGTAGGTGAATTAATAGAAAATCAATTCAGAATAGGTCTAGTCCGAATGGAAAAATCTGTAATTGAAAGGATGTCCGCAGGTGATGTTGATACACTAATGCCTCATGACTTAGTAAATTCTAAAATTTTAGTTTCAGTAGTAAAAGAATTTTTTAGTACTTCACAATTATCACAGTTTATGGATCAAACAAATCCATTATCGGAAATAACTCATAAAAGGAGGCTATCAGCACTAGGTCCTGGAGGTCTTAGTCGAGATCGAGCAGGTTTTGAGGTGCGTGACGTACATCCGACTCATTATGGTCGTATTTGTCCTATTGAAACACCTGAAGGTCAGAATATCGGGTTAATTAACTCTATGGCTACCTATGCTAGAATAAATAAACACGGCTTTATAGAGAGTCCGTATAGAAGAGTTAAAGATGGGCGTGTAACTGATGAAGTAGTATATCTTTCTGCCATTGAAGAAGGTAAATACAAAATTGGACAAGCAAACTCTAAAGTTGATAAAGACGGAGTGCTACAAGGAGAGTTTATTAATTGTCGTGTTGAGGGAGGAAATTTTGTAATGGTAGAACCGCATGAGGTAGATTTCATTGATGTTACTCCTATGCAGGTAGTATCAGTTGCAGCTTCTCTTATACCTTTCCTAGAAAATGATGATGCTAATCGTGCTTTGATGGGTTCAAACATGCAAAGACAAGCCGTTCCTTTAATTAAAACGGATGCACCTTTTGTAGGTACTGGAGTTGAAGGTGTAGTAGCTAAAGATTCCGGAGCATCGGTACTTGCATTACATGACGGTATTGTTGAGCAGGTAGATTCAAATAGAATCGTGATTAGAACTTTAGCACAAAAAGCTGACGGTTCTCCTTCGGTTGATATTTACAATTTACTAAAATTTCAAAAATCTAATCATAACACTTGTATTAATCAAAAGCCTTTAGTTAAAGTCGGTCATTATGTTAAGAAAAACGATATTATAGCTGATGGTCCTAGTACGGATAACGGTGAAATTGCTTTAGGTAGAAACGTACTTGTGGCTTTCTTACCTTGGAATGGTTATAATTTTGAAGATTCAATTTTAATATCTGAACGTATAGTAAAAGAGGATATTTTTACATCTATTCATATTGAAGAGTTTGAAGTAATAGCAAGAGATACACGTCTTGGTCCTGAAGAAATTACGCGTGATATACCGAATGTAAGTGAAGAAGCATTAAGTCATCTTGATGAAGTTGGAATAATTTATGTAGGTGCAGAAGTAAAAGCCGGTGATATTTTAGTTGGAAAAGTAACACCGAAAAGTGAGTCGCCTATTACACCTGAAGAAAAATTATTACGTGCTATTTTCGGGGAAAAAGCCTTTGACGTAAAAGATTCGTCACTGCACGTACCTTCCGGAGTTAGCGGAACCGTAGTAGAAGTAAGGATATTCTCTCGTAGAGGTGTGGAAAAAGATCAGCGTGCTATTGCTATTGAAAAACAACAAATTGAAAAATTAGCGAAAGACAGAGATGATGAGTTAGAAATTGTTGAGCATTTTGTATTTAGTTGGCTTGAAAAGCTTTTAGTAGGGCAGGTGATTATTAACGGTCCTAAGCAAGTAAAAGCAGGGCAAACTATTACTACTGAAGTGCTAAAAGGCTTATCTAAAGGGCAATTTTGGCAGCTTACCGTGGAAGATGCAAATATAATGAATGAAATAGAGCAGATAAAGACTCATTATGATGAAAAAAAAGAGGCTCTTAATAAACGATTTGCTACTAAGGTAGAAAAATTGCAAAGCGGTGATGATTTACCTCAGGGAGCTTTGAAAGTAGTAAAAGTATTTATTGCAACTAAGCATAAATTACAACCTGGTGATAAGATGGCAGGAAGACACGGAAATAAAGGTGTTATTTCACGTATCGTCCCTGAAGAGGATATGCCGTTTTTAGAAGATGGAACAGTGGTGGATATTGTTCTGAATCCGCTTGGTCTTCCATCTCGTATGAATATAGGTCAGATTTTAGAGACGCATCTTGGGTGGGCATCAATAAATTTAGCAAAAAAAATATCTACCTTAGTACAGGAATATCAAAATAAAAAGATCGCTATTGAGCAAATTAAGAAATTCTTAATTAAGCTGTACGGAGAAAATATTAATTCTGTACTTGAAAGATCAGAAGAAGAGATTATCTCTTTCTGTAAGAAAGTAAGTAAAGGCGTACATTTTGCAACTCCTGTGTTTGATGGAGCAAAAGTTCAAGATGTTAAAGATATGTTAAAGCTTGCCGATCAAGATCCTTCAGGACAAGTAAAATTAATTGACGGTAGAACCGGTGAATATTTTGATCGTTTAGTCACTGTCGGGCAGAAATATTTGCTGAAATTGCATCATTTAGTCGATAATAAAATTCACTCTCGTTCTATAGGGCCTTATAGTTTAGTAACGCAGCAACCGCTTGGAGGTAAATCTCATTTTGGCGGACAGCGTTTTGGGGAAATGGAATGTTGGGCTCTACAAGCTTATGGTGCTGCTTATACGTTACAGGAAATGTTAACGGTTAAGTCAGATGACGTAAACGGTAGGATCAAAACTTATGATTCTATAGTACGCGGTGAAAATAATTTTGAATCAGGCATTCCTGAGTCATTTAATGTTATGATAAAAGAGTTTAGATCTTTATGTCTTAACGTAAAGCTTGAAGTGACTTCGAGTTAAATGTGTTATCCTATCGTTCAAACCGGCTTTAATGTGTTAATCAATTCTTTTTCTTGTCGTCCTGGCGATTTGATCGCAGGATCCAGTTAAAGATACTAAAATTATTAGTATAGTAAGTTGTCTTTTTAGATACCGTGGTCAATCCACAGTATGACATTTTAGAGAGCAAGTAATTTAAAAGGAAAAGTATTTATGAGCTTAGTAAATTTTTACGGACAATTAAGTAATACTCAACAATTTGATCAGATAAGAATTAATATAGCAAGTCCTGATCAAGTACGTTCGTGGTCTTTCGGTGAAGTAACAAAGCCTGAAACAATTAATTATCGAACTTTTAAACCTGAAAAAGATGGGTTATTTTGTGCAAGAATTTTTGGTCCGGTAAAAGATTATGAATGTCTCTGTGGCAAATATAAGCGGATGAAAAATCGTGGTATTATTTGCGAGAAATGCGGTGTTGAAGTTACGGTTTCTAGAGTAAGACGTGAAAGAATGGGGCATATAGAGCTTGCAGCTCCCATTGCTCATATTTGGTTTTTAAAGTCGCTACCTTCAAGGATTAGTACGCTTCTTGATATGACAATGCGAGATTTAGAAAAGATTCTTTATTTTGAAAATTATGTAGTATTGGACCCAGGGTTATCAATTTTACAAAAAGGCGAACTCTTAACAGAGGAAGAATTACAGAAAGCAAAAGATAAGTACGGTGAAGATGCATTTACTGCCTCTATAGGTGCAGAAGTAATACAACAAATGCTTAAAGATCTTGATTTTGCAAAGTTAAAGCAAGAATTATACGAAGAATTACAAAATACAACTTCAGAAGTAAAAAAGAAAAAATTAGTCAAACGTTTAAAATTAGTAGAGGATTTTTTAGAGTCGGAAAACAAGCCGGAATGGATGATTATAGATGTTTTACCAGTAATTCCTCCTGAAATTAGACCCCTTGTTATGCTTGACGGAGGAAGGTTTGCTACTTCGGACTTAAATGAACTTTATAGAAGAGTAATTAATAGAAACAATCGTTTAAAGAAATTAATAGAGTCAAAAGCGCCTGATATAATAGTTAGGAACGAAAAAAGAATGTTACAAGAAGCGGTGGATGCATTATTTGATAACGGTCGTCGCGGGCGAGCAGCAAAAAATGCTAATAAGCGTCCATTTAAATCATTAAGTGACATGCTTAAAGGTAAGCAAGGTCGTTTCCGTCAGAACTTGCTCGGTAAGAGGGTTGATTATTCAGGGCGTTCAGTTATCGTGGTAGGACCTGAGCTTAAACTTCATCAATGCGGCTTACCTAAGAAAATGGCTTTAGAGCTATTTAAGCCATTTATTTATTCTAAGCTTGAGTTGTACGGCATCGCTACAACTATTAAAGCTGCTAAAAGAATGGTGGAAGCTGAAAAACCTGAAGTTTGGGATGTGCTTGAAGAAGTAATAAGAGAGCATCCAGTTTTACTTAATAGAGCTCCGACGTTACATAGGCTTGGTATTCAAGCATTTGAACCTCTATTGATAGAAGGTAAAGCAATTCAGCTTCACCCGCTTGTTTGTGCTGCATTTAATGCAGATTTTGATGGTGATCAGATGGCAGTACATATCCCGCTATCAATTGAGGCACAGCTTGAAGCTAGGGTATTTATGATGTCTACAAATAATATCTTAAGCCCTGCTAACGGACGTCCTATTATTGTACCGGATAAAGATATAGTACTTGGTTTATATTATCTAACCATTGCATTTGATAATGAAGTAGGTGAAGGTCTGATGTTCTCAGACTTAGCTGAGATGGAACATGCTTTATATAATAAATTTATAACTATTCATACAAAGATAAAATATCGTAGAAATCAGTTAAATGCTGAAGGTAAAATGGTTCCTGTTATCGTTGATACTACTTACGGTAGGTTAATGGTCGGTGAGTTATTGCCCTCTAACCCTAATATAGAGTTCAAGTTTATTAATAAACAACTAACTAAAAAAGACATATCATTAGTTATAGATCTAGTTTATCGTCACTGTGGTCAAAAAGCTACAGTAATTTTCGCCGATCAGTTAATGAAACTAGGTTTTAAATATGCTTGTTCTTCAGGTATTTCTTTTGGAATGGATGATATGGTAGTACCGGAATCTAAGAGTACTCATATCAATGAAACTCAACTTGAAATAAAAGAATTTGAACAACAATATTCAAACGGTTTAATTACTTACGGAGAGAAATATAATAAAGTAGTTGATGCTTGGTCAAGATGTACTGATAGAGTAGCAAACGATATGATGAAAGAGATTGCTACGCCACCGATTAATGATGAACCAAATCATCAGAAAATAAATGCTATATATATGATGGCTGTTTCCGGAGCAAGAGGTTCTTTCCAGCAAATTAAGCAGCTTGGCGGTATGCGAGGTTTAATGACCAAATCAAACGGTCAAATTATACAAACTCCTATTATTTCTAATTTTAAAGAGGGGTTAACCGAATTTGAGTGTTTTAATTCTGCTAATGGAATGCGCAAAGGGCAAATAGATACAGCTTTAAAAACAGCAAGCTCAGGTTACTTAACAAGAAAATTAGTAGATGTTGCACAGGATTGTATTATTACGGAGAAAGATTGCGGAACTGATAAAGGAATTGAAGTTAAGAGTGTTATTGAAGGTGGAGAAGTGATAGTATCTTTAGCTGAAAAGATTTTAGGTCGTACTGCTGCTATTGATATATTTCATCCGGTAACTAATGATCTAATTCTCAATAAAGGCGAGCTTATTAATGAAGTAAAATTAGAGCAAATTGAGTCGGCAGGATTAGACAGAATTATGATCAAATCCGTATTAACCTGTGAAAGTACTACCGGTATATGTAGTATATGTTACGGTAGGGATCTTGCCACCGGTACATTAGTATCGGAAGGTGAAGCAATTGGGGTTATTGCTGCTCAATCTATCGGTGAACCAGGTACGCAGCTTACAATGAGAACTTTCCATATCGGAGGAGCAGCAACGAAAGGTGCTGAGATTTCCTCGGTAGAAGCTTCCTATGATGCAAAAGTGAAAATTATAAGCCGTAACGTTGTTATTAATTCCGAAGAACGCAAAATTGTTATGAGCCGAAATTGTGAGTTATTATTGCTTGATAACAATGGTAATGAAAAGGCACGTCATAAAATTCCATATGGTGCTAGATTACTTGTTGATGACGGTGATATGGTTATTAAAACTCAAAAACTAGCTGAGTGGGATCCTTATACTATACCAATTATCACGGAGAAGTCAGGTAAAGTTTTGTTTAAAGATATGGTTGAGGGTATTTCTATTCGTGATGTAACTGACGAAGCTACCGGAATACCAAGTAAAGTTATTATTGAATCAAAACAATATTCACGTGGTGCAGAATTACGTCCACGTATACAGCTTTTAGATGCTAAAGGTGAAGTTATAACTTTATCAAATGGTTTAGAAGCTAGATATTACTTGCCTGTTGGAGCAGTTTTAAGTGTAGAAGACGGAGTGCAGATATCCGTAGGTGATATTATTGCACGTATACCGAAAGAATCAACCACTACTAAAGATATTACTGGTGGTTTACCGAGAGTTGCCGAACTTGTAGAAGCAAGACGTCCTAAAGATCATGCAGTTATTGCCGAGGTTGACGGTAGAGTAGAATTCGGTAAAGACTATAAATCTAAAAGACGCATTATCATACATCCGATTGATGAAACAATGTCTATTGAATATATGGTACCCAAAGGCAAGCATGTTGTAGTGAACGAAGGTGACTTTGTTAAAAAAGGTGATTTATTAATTGATGGTAATCCGGTACTTCAAGATATTTTAAAAGTAATGGGTGTAGAGGTTCTTGCAAATTATATTGTTAAAGAGGTTCAGGCCGTTTATCGTCTACAAGGTGTAAAGATTGATGATAAGCATATAGAAGTTATTATACGTCAGATGTTACAAAAAGTAGAGATTACAGATTCAGGTGGGACTACGTTATTAGTAGGTGAAAAAGTAGATAGACATGAATTTGATGAGATAAATGAAAAAGCTATTAAAAACGGTTTAAAACCTGCTGAAGCACAATTAATATTACAAGGTATTACTAAAGCTTCGTTACAAACTAGATCATTTATCTCTGCGGCCTCATTCCAAGAGACTACTAGAGTTTTAACTGAAGCAGCTATTGCCGGTAAAGTAGATAAGTTACGAGGACTAAAAGAAAATGTGATAGTTGGACGATTAGTCCCTGCCGGAACCGGTTATTTTATGGACAAAATGCGTAAAGCAGCTGTAAAGCTTGATGAAGAGAATAGCATAAATGCTGACAAAGGATAAGATCCTTTTTAAATACTTTAAGCTGGATCTAGCTCATAAGTTGCAGTATAATAGCTGAAAATTGAGGTATTGCTAAATAGAAGGTGGTTTTATTTTACACAACTCTTAAAAAAGCCTTATTGTCATTCCAGTAGTGGTGGAATCTAGATTAAATAGCCTTAATTTTGGTACTAAAATTATATTTAGGCAATGTCAAAATTGATTTATGCAACAAAGCTAATAACAAGAGATTGATGTTGTTAAATGCTCGTAGTTTTGGCCTAAATAAGAGATGGGTTGTTCTGGGATATACGTATTATTATTATCATAATTATAATTAGCGTATAATTGTAATTTTGTTAAATCATCGTCAATATAAGCATTTTTAAGCATTGTGTAATGATGACGTATACGTATCTGGTATTCTGCTAGATAGTTTTCAATATAGACTTTTTGTATTTCCTGACCAACTCTATCATATAAAGCTTTAAGCATTATTAAGTTCATTAATGGGTTGTTAGTATTAACTTCTTCATATTTTTGATTATTAGAAAGAGGTCTATTACTTACTTCTACCTTATCTATTTGAAGATCTTCTGATTCAGCTTTGATTTTTTCTTTAAAATTTATTTTGGGGAAAATGGCTTGTACATCCGTTATTTCAAGTTTTTCTCCTTTCTTACCTACTTCATAAGCTTTGGAAACAATTTGTTTATAGATAACGTTAATTAATTCTCGTTTTGTTTGTATTTCATAAGAATAGTTAATTCCTCCTTCATTCCAAAATTTTATTATTTTAGAAAAAGCCGGAATATATTTACCGGCCTTTGCTAAAAATTTTTGTATAAATGTAGGTTCAATAAGAGGTGCTAATGTAGGATTTTCTTCATATTTTTTAAATACATATTCGACAGTTTTAAGTATATCTTGCTCTGTTTCTATTCCGTCAGGTAAGCCATGCAAAATTTTTGTAGCTATTGATTGATCCATCTTCTTATACAAAATATTAACACCGATCCATGTCCATACCGGATTAGCTGTAAAACAAAACTTTATTAAATAAAATGCTAGTGATATAGGTAAAGATAATAACTTTAAATAGTTAAGGCAAGCATATCGTATCGGGTGAGGCGTAAGACTATAAATCTCATCCATATTACATTTTAACTCACATGATGTCTTAATCATTGTGTACTTCTGTTTAATTAAGTAAGAAGTGATGTCTTGTATTGGCATATGGTTACTTAAATTTAACTAATTCGTTAGCAAAAATATAAAAAACGTTAACATTTGTCAACTAGTCTTTAATGAGATTTTGTTCTAAATCAATTATAATACTTGCAAAGTTTTATCAAGATAAATAGAATTATCGCTAAATATACTCAAATGATTTCAAGAATTGCTCTTTCATTTTATTAAGGATTCGCATCCTCACCTATTCAGTATAGGTCTGCAGGTGCCTCACCTCTTCAAAATAAAATTAAATTCTTGAAATCATTTGAGTATAAACAAGTTAATATAAGGAATAGTTATGCTTAATGTAAATTTTACTAATGGAGAATTGCTTAACACTCAAGGTTTAGTAGTTTTTATTGATGAACAGTTAAAACTTGATAGTAATTTAATAACACTTGATCAACAACATCATGGATTAATTTCTAAAACTATTGCAGATAAATTACAATTTACTGGTAAATATGGACAGATCAAGGTTATTCCGTCCGTCATTAAGTCAGGCGAGATTAAATACTTGATAATAGCAGGGCTTGGAACTGAAGAAAAGTTAACTGAAGCAAAAGTCGAAGAGTTAGGCGGCAAAATCTTACAATATGCAA
Source organism: Rickettsia canadensis str. McKiel (assembly GCF_000014345.1). Taxonomy (NCBI): domain Bacteria; kingdom Pseudomonadati; phylum Pseudomonadota; class Alphaproteobacteria; order Rickettsiales; family Rickettsiaceae; genus Rickettsia; species Rickettsia canadensis. Next base: position 170,168 of record NC_009879.1, read on the forward strand.
CTAGTGCTAAAATTTCTACTATTAGCTTAAAAATTATAAATAGAATAAGCAGATTTACATCTCAAACATTTGCATCTTTAGTTGCTAGCGGTGCATTTCTTGCTTCTTACAGATTTGATAAATATAGAACTAACTTAAAAGAAGCAGAAAAGTTTGCAGTAGAATCAATCGAAGTGTTTACCGATAATAATACTGAAGCAGCAAAATTATTTGAAGTCAAAAAATTAGTTGCTGAGGCAGTATTTTTTACAAGAGATATCAGTAATGAACCGTCAAATATTAAAACTCCGCAAGTCTATGCTGAAAGAATAGTTGATATACTTGAACCACTAGGAGTAGATGTTGATATTATCGGTGAACGTGAGATGAAAAATCTTGGTATGGGAGCATTACTTGGTGTGGGACAAGGTTCACAAAACGAGTCAAAGTTAGTAGTTATGGAATATAAAGGCGGCAGTAAATATCCTACTATTGCTTTGGTCGGTAAGGGAGTGATTTTTGATACAGGCGGTATTTCCTTAAAACCGTCAAGTAATATGCATTTAATGAGATATGATATGGGAGGTTCTGCAGCAGTTGTGGGTAGCATGATTGCAGTTGCTGGTCAAAAATTACCTGTAAATATAGTTGGTGTTGTAGGGCTTGTAGAAAATATGCTATCCGGTAACGCACAGCGTCCAGGGGACGTGGTAACTACCATGTCAGGGCAAACTGTAGAAGTTTTAAATACCGATGCAGAAGGGCGTTTAGTACTTGCTGATGCTGTTTGGTATGCACAAGAAAAATTTAAGCCTAAATGTTTGATTGACGTTGCAACTCTAACAGGAGCAATAACTGTAGCACTTGGTAGTACATATGCCGGTTGTTTTTCCAACAATGATGAGTTAGCAAGTAAATTAATAAAAGCGGGGGAAGAAGTTAATGAAAAACTTTGGAGAATGCCGCTTCATGATGAGTATGATGCAATGATTGGCTCCGACATAGCCGATATGGCAAATATTAGTAACATACCGAGAGCTGCTGGAAGCTGCATAGCTGCACATTTCATTAAACGTTTCATTAAAGATGGAGTAGATTGGGCTCATTTAGATATAGCAGGTGTTGCAAATAGTAATAAAGTTTCATCACTTGGTCCTAAGGGAGCAGTGGGATACGGTGTTAGACTACTTGAAAAATTCATCAAGGAATATAATCGATGAACTTTACAAATTTGCTACATCGTTTTACAAGTACTGTGGTACTTTTACTTATTAAGTAATGAAGAATAGTTAGAATAAAACATAATTAAATTTGTATTCGAGGTGGAAACCAATTTTCATCTTGAATACCCATTATTTAAAACTTCTTTCAAAAGTAGTATGTACACTACTTTTGAAAGACAAAAAGTATATTATGAACAGTAAACCTTATATTTTTGTGATAGGTAATGAAAAAGGAGGAGCAGGTAAAACTACCTGTTCTATGCATCTAATAATAGCTCTGCTTTATCAAAATTATTCGGTAGTAAGTATAGATACCGATTCACGTCAAAGTTCTTTAACAAATTATTTAAAAAATCGAGATTTATATAATAAACAAAATCCTGATAAGACTGTATTAGTACCAAAACATTTTTATATATCGGAAAGTGAAGTAGGAGAACAAACAAAGAGTTTTGAGCAGGTACTCAAAAATAATCAGGATACCGATTATATAGTGATTGACACCCCAGGTAGCCATACTCCTTTATCAAGGCTTGCGCATTCTTATGCTGATATGATTATTACACCGATTAATGATAGTTTTCTAGATTTAGATGTGATAGCAAAAATCGATAGTAAGGACGAAATTATTAGCCCATCAATCTATAGTCAAATGATTTGGGAACAGAAAATGGAACGTGCTAGTCGTGATAGAGTCAGTATAGATTGGATAATACTTCGGAATCGTTTAAGTAACCTTGATGCATTAAATAAAAGACGTGTAGGAAATGTATTAGCTAAACTTGCTAAAAGAATTAACTTTAAACTTGCAGAGGGATTTAGCGAACGTGTAATATATAGGGAATTATTTTTGCAAGGTTTAACATTACTTGATCTAAAAACTGCAAAATATGATAGAGCGTTTAATAGCTCACATGTCCTTGCACGTCAAGAATTACGAAATTTTTTAGACTTTTTAGGTATTAAGACTATGTTTAAAGGTTAATTTCTATTAAAGTTTTTCTTGTATAAAGTTAAAAAATATATATAATAAATTAATGTATTTTAACTTTTTAAGAGAAACAAATGCAAAATATTTCTGAAAATATTTCACCGGAACAACGAAAGCAAGTGGATGAGCTTATTAATAAATATAAGCATTTAACTCTGGCAGAACAAAAAGAAGTTGATAGAAAGCTTGAATTACATTTTAGAGAAAAAGATCTTGAACGCAATGAACTTCAGTTAAGAATGAATAAGATATTTGGTAATTTATCACGCGAAAATCAAGAAAAATTACAAGTAAATAATAATCCTATAAATAAAATTAAAGAGGAGTTATTACCGTTAATTAAAGGAATAATAAATTTAGTAGAAAATGTTGCAGAGATAATTAAAAACCCTAAGAAAGTAATATATGAATGGATTAAAGGTGAGTTAAATCAAGTAAAACCTCAACAACAAAATCATATCCAATCATTGCCAAAACAAAAGAATGTTCCTACATTATCAAGATAAATTTTTAGTTTTTATTTGTGAAAATCCACAATTTTATGTATATATTTAGGGGACAGCGTATAATCAAAAATAAAAATGCATAAATATAGAACTCATAATTGTAACGCATTACAAATATCTGATGTAGGAAAAGAAGTGAAATTGTCAGGTTGGGTACATAGAAGAAGAGATCACGGTAATCTAGTTTTCATAGATTTACGTGATCATTACGGTATAACTCAGATCGTGTTTACAGATCAAAACCTCCAGCTTATGGAGATGGCTAGTCGTTTGCGTTATGAGTCGGTAATTACAGTTATTGGTAAAGTTGTAGCAAGATCAGGTGATACTATTAATGATACGCTTACAACTGGTCATATTGAAATATTAGCCAGAGAATTTATTGTTGAATCAGCAGCCGATACTCTACCTTTTGTTATTAATACCGAAAAAGACGCGCCAGAAGATTTGAGGCTTAAACATCGTTTTTTAGATCTTAGACGTGAGAAATTACATAATAATATAATACTCCGCTCGCAAATTATTTCTCATATTCGTCATTTGATGACGGCAAGAGGTTTTACTGAATTTCAAACACCGATCCTAACGGCAAGCTCACCTGAGGGAGCCAGAGATTTCTTAGTCCCTAGTAGAATGCATTCCGGTAAGTTTTATGCACTACCGCAAGCACCTCAGCAATTCAAACAGCTTTTAATGGTTTCGGGGTTTGATCGTTATTTCCAAATTGCTCCTTGTTTCCGGGATGAAGATGCAAGAGCTGATAGGTCTCCTGGTGAGTTTTATCAGCTAGACGTAGAAATGTCTTTTGTTACACAGGAAGACGTATTTAGTACTATTGAGCCTGTGATGTATGATTTATTTACTAAATTTACAGATAAGAAAGTATCAGAAACCCCTTTTATCCGTATCCCATATAATGAATCTATGCTAAAATACGGCTCTGATAAGCCTGATTTACGTAACCCTATTATAATTGCTGACGTAACGGAAATATTTAGAGATTCCGATTTTACAATTTTTAGAGAAAATATCAAAAAAGGTAGTGTCGTTCGTGCAATTCCTGCACCTAAAGCAGCAGCACACGCTCGTAGTTTCTTTGATAAAATGATAGAGTTTGCGATATCCGAAGGGGCAGGAGGGCTGGGCTATATCCAGTTTAGTAAAAACGACAAAGCAAAAGGACCGGTAGCAAAATTCTTAAGCCCGCAGCAATTAGAGAGCCTCAAGGCTACTGTCAATATAAGTGATGGTGATGCCGTATTTTTTGTTAGCGATAAAAAAGAAAAAGCTGCCAAACTTGCTGGTAAGGTTAGAATAAGAATTAGCGATGAACTTGATTTACTTGAAAAAGATTGCTTTAAATTTTGTTGGATTACTGATTTTCCATTCTATGAATTAAATGAAGAAACAGCTAAAATTGATTTTAGCCATAATCCATTTTCTATGCCGCAAGGCGGTTTAGATGCTTTAAAAAATGCTAAAACAACTGCAGAGTTGTTAGAGCTTACTGCATACCAATATGATATTGTTTGTAACGGTATTGAACTTTCCAGCGGTGCTATTAGAAACCACAAGCCGGAAATTATGTATAAAGCATTTTCCATAGCAGGTTATAGTGAGGAGGAAGTTAATAAGAGATTTGGCAGTATGATTAGAGCCTTTAAGTTTGGTGCTCCACCACATGGCGGAATAGCTCCAGGAATTGATCGAATTGTTATGCTGCTTGCAGAAGCCACAAATATAAGAGAAATAATTGCATTTCCTTTAAACCAACAAGCGGAAGATTTACTTATGAATGCCCCAAACTATGTGGAAGATAAAGCTCTAAAAGAGCTAGGCATTATGCTCTTACCGTCTGCTAGAAAAAATGTAGAGCAAGAATAAGAATTTATAGTTGTTGCTAGGTGCTTGAAAAACGCTCTAATATCATTCCTGTGAAAGCAAGCATTCAGAAAAAGTTTAAGCTTTTAATTTTAAAAATTTAGTGTGTTTATACTTTTTAGTTACTGAATTCCGGCTTTCACGGGGTTTTTTGATCCCCCTGCGACAAGAACAGTCAAAGCTGTGAATCTAGACATCATCTATGGCATCAAAGCATTAAGCCTATATACAAAGCAATTCTTTTTAGGTACTCTCCAAAAGAGTTTTAAAAAATTATTTGCATCGACTCTCATGATAAGAGATTTAGCAGTTATTACTTAATGTAAAATAGTCACTAAACTCAAATAGCGAATTATTACATAACCCGCTACTACTAGTGATCACCGAAGTTAAATTATTTGTTTGTATAGATATAAAAAAGTATAAAGATTTTTTTAATCTCTTCTATTGCCTAAAAATCTCACTAAATGTAAGAAAAGGTTGATAAAATCTAAATATAAAGTAAAGGCTGCCATAATAGAAAGCTTTTGTCCTACTTCATTGTTGCCTGCCATGTAATACATAGATTTAATCTTTTGAGTATCCCAAGCAATTAAGCCCATAAATACTACTATTCCAATAAGAGAGGTAGCAAAAGAGAGAGCTGAACTTTTTAGAAATAGATTAACTAGTGAGGCGATTATAAGACCTATAAGACCCATTGCAAAAAATGACCCCATAGATGTCAAATCTCTACTTGTACTATAACCGTATAAGCTCATTGCTCCAAAAACAGAGGAACAAATAAAGAAAGTACGTGCTATTGATGTACCGGTATAAATAAGAGCTAAATATGCAAGAGACATACCGGTTAAAGTGGTATAAACCCAAAATAATATTTGTGCCGTTTGCAGATTCATGCGTCCGAAGCCCATAAAGAAATATAAAGCAATACCGAGCGGAGCAAACATTATAATAGTGCCGAAGCTGGTTTGAAACATTAAATTATAAATAGGCTCAACTGATATAGTCGTTAAAGCTGCTACGCCGGTTAGTAAAAGTGCTAAAGCCATATAATTATATACTTTAAGCATGTATTTTCTTAAGCCTTCATCAAAAGTTTTATTTTTTGCAGTGGCAGTTAAAGTTTTTGTATAATCGATCATAAGTAACCTACTATATATTTACATAATAAAATATAATCTTTTAAATGTGTTTTTTCAAGCTTTAATTAATAAATTTTATAAATATCTTGCATTGAATATAAAGCAGAAGGTTTATCTTGTAGCCAAATAGCAGCTTTAATTGCTCCGTTGGCAAAAGAATTGTTATTCAGAGCTTCATGTTTTAAAGTGATTATTTCATTGTCATCTAAAAAAGATATTTCATGTATACTGTGAACATTGCCACCACGAAGTGAGGAAATACCTATTTCCTCTTTTTTTCTTGGTCTGTTACCGCGATTAAATATTATATCTAAATCTTTTCCGTTTGCAATTGTTTCAGCAAGCATAATAGCAGTACCTGATGGTGAATCTTTTTTATTACGGTGATGTATGTCTAAAATTTCAACATCGTAATCATCTAGTATTTTTATTGCTTCTTTAGCTAGATAGCTGAGCAAATTAGCACCTATACTCATATTTGCAGAATATAAAATAGGTAAAGTTTGCGCTGCTTTTTCTAAAAGCTTAAAATGTTTAGGCTGAAGACCTGTCGTTCCGATCACTAATTTTGTATTGTGTTTTAATGCATAATTAACCAATGTTTCTAATATTTCAGGGGTAGAAAAATCGATGAACACATCAGAATGTTTACAAAAATTGTCTAAATCATACAGACTATTAGTACTACTAAATTTTGCCGAAATTTTGCAATTTTCAAATTCGTCTATTCTTTCAGCAATAGCTCTGCCCATTTTACCTGTAGAACCACTAAGACCGATATTTATCATATGTGCTTTATTGTAAATTTGTATAGGATTTATGAAAATATAATAGAGGTTTTAAATTGTTTTTAATAGTGGTATTTATTACTTTACCAATAAATATAGTATGATCACCGGCATCATAAGCAGCATATTTATTACATTCTATATGACAAGTTGCACCATTTATTAAAGGACAATCAGTTTTATTCCCAAGCGTATAATCAATTTTTGTAAATTTATTAAGTTGTGATTTAGCAAAATGCTTTGAGATATCAATTTGATTCTCTGCTAAAATACTAACTGCAAAGTTATTACTTTTTTGAAAACTGTTTATGCTGTAAGAATTTTTATTAAGGCAAAATAATATTAACGACGGTCTTAAAGATACGGAAGTAAAAGAACTAGCAGTAAAACCAAAAAGTTCGTTGTTGTAATTTGTTGTTATAATAGTTACCCCCTGAGGGAAGCGGCTCATAGCATCTTTAAATTGACTTTCTGTTACTGTCCCAGCCATTTTTTCATAATTTTGTTAATGGTTCCGTCTTTTTTTAATGAATAGATTGCCTCATTAATTTCATTAATTAGTCCTGAGTTTTTAGACATACCTATAGCAAAATCAGATGAAAATTCTTCTAAAGTACAGCTTTCTAAATTTGGATTATTTTCTTTTAATTTTATACCCTGAAATTCTTCGGAGATAATAGCATCTATGACTCTGGCTTTTAATTCTTCAACTAACATTAAATGATTTGCTAAAGAATGGACTTTAATATTCATCGTCTGTGATAGATCTTGTGCTTTTTTTTCTAAAACACTGCCAAGTTGTACTCCTACTATTTTATTCTCTAGCTCTTTACTAGATTGTATATTATCGCCTGTTCTATATATTATGGCAAATCTTGCAGTAGCGTAATTATCGGAAAAGCTGATATATTCGGCACGCTCCGGTGTTACAGAAAGCTCTGCCACCGCAACATCAATATTTTCGCTAACCAAAGCTGCAAGTAAACCGTTAAAGTCAAAGTTTTTTATGATAACTTTTTTATTTAGACGCTCGCCTATTGCTTTGATAATATCAATATCAATACCAACAATCTTGCCGCCTTGGATGAATTCATAAGGAGGATTATCTGCGGCAGTACCAACTATTAAAGTTTTTTCCGTTTCTTTTTTTTCACAAGAAACTAGTAAGAAAGATAGTAAAAATATTTTGAGAAATTTCATAAAAATAATGTTTTAAGTTTGAGCATGTCCTGTGTCATACCATGATCAAATTGTGGTATGACATTTGGTATAGAAAACATCAAGAACCCAATTTCTCCTTTAAAAGCTGATTCACAAGTATCGGATTAGCTTTGCCGCCAGTTTTTTTCATTATCTGCCCTACAAAAAAACTGAATAATTTCTCCTTACCACTTCTATAATCCTCTACAGATTTAGGATTTTCAGTTATCACCTCATCAATTACCGTGTTTAGTACGTTATTATCCGAAACTTGTACAAGTCCTTTTTCCTCTACTATTTTATCAGGTGCTTTGCCGGTTTCAAACATAATTTCAAAAACAGTTTTTGCAATTTTACCGGAAATAGTATCATTTTCTATTAATTTTATTAATTTTGCAAAGTTACTGGGAGTAATTTTGCATTTACTTATTCCTATCGATGCTTTATTTAATTGTCCGAACAACTCACTGGTGAGCCAATTAGTAAGCATTTTAGGGTTACACTCATTTGCTGCTTGCTCAAAATACTCGGCAACTGATTCATCGGCTACGATTACTTCGGCATCATATTTACTTAAGCCAAACTCTTTCATATATTTCTCAATCTTTTGATCAGGTAGCTCAGGTAAATTTGCTTTTAGCTTGTTTATTAACTCATCAGAAATAATAAGAGGTAATAAATCAGGATCAGGAAAATATCTATAATCAATGGCTTCTTCTTTTAAACGTATAGTTCTTGTTTCGCCACTATCAGCATTAAATAAACGTGTTTCCTGAATTACGATTCCACCGCTCTCAATTAAATCTACTTGTCTTTTAGCTTCAAATTCTATTGCTTTAATGATGTTACGAATTGAGTTAATATTTTTAATTTCGCATCTTATGCCGAGTGGTTCACCGCTACGTCTTACTGATATATTAGCATCACAACGCATTGATCCTTTCTCCATATCGCCGTCACAGCTACCGATATAACGTAGCAAACTCCTTAGTTTTTTAACAAATTCAGCCGCTTCTTCTGGGGATGATATATCAGGTTCGGTCACAATTTCCATAAGCCCAATGCCGGCACGGTTTAAATCGATAAAGCTATAATGCGGAGATTGATCATGTATAGATTTACCTGCATCTTGCTCTAAATGCAAACGGTTAATACGAATAGTTTTAAGATCACCGGTACTAGTTAGTATTTTCATAGTCCCGTTTTGTACTATAGGATAGTAAAATTGCGAAATTTGGTAACCTTGTGGTAGATCGGCATAAAAATAATTTTTACGATCAAATACTGAATATTTATTTATCTGTGCTTTAAGTGCAAGTCCTGTTTTAATTGCTTGGTGTACACAGTGCTTATTTAATACCGGTAACATCCCTGGCATTGCTGCATCAACATAAGAAACCTGTGAATTTGGCATTGCTGCAAATGTAGTACTACTTCCTGAAAAAAGCTTAGATTTGGAGGAGATTTGAGCATGAATTTCAAGTCCTATTACATATTCCCATTTCCCTGTATTACCTTTAATATATGTCATAATTAAAAACCCTTTGGCTCAAATTTAATATGTTTAACACCTGATTCAATTGTCGATGCTACTTTCAAAACATTATATTCATCTAATTGTTTACCGATAATCTGCATTCCAAGAGGTAAACCTCGTGCCGATAATCCGGCAGGAACCGATACACAAGGTAAACCGGCTAAACTTGCAGGAATAGTAAATAAATCGTTTAAATACATAATAGTCGGATCATTTTGTTTTTCACCGATCTTAAATGCTTCAGACGGGGCAGCCGGTAATAAAATGGTGTCAACTTTTGTGAAAGCATTATTAAAGTCGTTTGCAACTAAACTACGTACTTTTTGAGCTTTTAAATAATATGCATCCATACAACTAGAAGAAAGTACATATGTTCCAATCATAATACGACGTTTTACTTCCTCGCCAAATCCTGCTGATCTAGTCATTTCATACATTTCATCAAGCGTCATATTTTCACGTTCTACCCGAAGACCATATCTAACGCCGTCATATCTAGATAAATTTGAAGAAGCTTCAGCCGGTGCTATTACGTAATAAACGGCAACGCCATATTTAGCATACGGCAAAGTAATATCAACTATTTCAGTACCAGCATTTTTAAGTAGCTCTATAGTATCCTGCCACATTTTCATAACATCAGGTTCAATAATACTGCCTTCACCAAGGCTAAGAGGTACGCCTATCTTCATATTTTTTACCGAACTGCCGATAGCAGATTGTAATTGTGGTACTTCTGCTTTGAGCGAAGTAGAATCTTTTTCATCAAATCCCATCATTGCTTCAAGCATAATAGCACTATCTAAAACGCTTCTAGTAAATATTCCTGCTTGATCAAGAGAGCTAGCAAATGATACCATTCCGTATCTTGAACAACGTCCGTATGTCGGTTTAAACCCAACTAAACCAGTAAAACTTGCAGGTTGACGTACCGACCCGCCAGTATCGCTACCAAGCGCAGCAGATGCCATAAAACCACTAACTGACGCAGCTGATCCTCCGGAAGAACCGCCTGGCACTAGATCACTATTGTCGTTATTTGCTTTCCAAGGGTTAATTACATTTCCAAAACAACTAGTAATATTTGCCGCACCCATAGCAAATTCGTCCATATTAGTTTTGCCGAGCATCACACCACCATTATTAAAAATATTTTGTGTAACGCTTGATTCATAATTAGGTATAAAATTTTTCAGTATATTAGAACATGCCGTAGTTCTAATGCCTTTCGTACAGAAAAGATCTTTAGCGGCAAACGGGATACCCTCAAGTGTTCTTGCTTTATTTTGAGCATAATTTTGATCAGCAATTTGAGCACCCTTTAAGGCAAGATCAAAAGTTTTGGTAACATAAGCATTTAGGTTTTTATGCTTCTCTATTTGTTGAATATGTGCATTAACTAATTCCGTACTTGTGAAATCTTTATTTTTTAGACCTTTTATACTATCTGCTAATGTTAATTTGTTTAGTTCTGTCATAATTATTCAATAACCTTTGGAGTGATAAAATATTTTACTTCTTTAGCAAGCTGAGCGCTTTGTCCACTTACATGATCCAATAATTTATCTGATAAATCAGAACTTGTAACTTCATCCTCTCGCATTCTAGCATTCATATTAGAAACTGAAGTTAAAGGCTCTATATCTTTGCAATCTATTTCATTTAAAATATCGATCATATTCATTATAGAGCTAAGCTGAGTAGAAAATTTTTCTACAGTATCTTCTTCAAATTTTAATCTAGCTAATTTTGCTATTTTTTGTGCTTCTTCTTTTGTAATCATAGTTTTATTATTTTAAGTAATATAGCCTGATGTCATTTCCGTGAGGCATTATTGCGTTGATCGATTCCACTTGTTTGTGTCATCCCGCGAGCTTGTTTATAGCCGGGATCCAGTTAAAAATACTAAAATTATGGATACCGTGATCAAGCCAGAGGTATGATACTGAACATCAAACAGTCATTATTTCTTGTTCTTTTTGTTTTATTGCTGAGTCAACTTTGTTACTATAATCATTAGTTAGTTTTTGTACTTGTTCAGATAAGCTATGATGCTCATCTTTTGTAAGAATATTGTTCTTTTCTAGCTTTTTAAGTTCTTCGTTGCCGTCTCTTCTAATATTACGTAATGAAATTTTAGTATCCTCACCGTATTTATGAGCAAGCTTTACAAGTTCTTTACGTCTTTCTTCAGTTAAAATGGGTATCGGCAGTCTAATTAGTTGACCGTCCGTTGCCGGAGTTAAGCCGAGATTTGCTATCGTAATCCCTTTCTCTACCAATGATACCATAGATTTATCCCAAACCTGCACGTTAATTGTTCGTGCATCAGGGGTGGATATGGAAGCAACTTGTGAAAGTGGTATTTTACTCCCGTAAGCTTCTACGATTACACTGTCGAGTAAATTAACCGAGGCCCTACCTGTACGTAGTCCTTTAAGCTCATGATCTAAAACTTTTAGAGCTTTTTCCATCTTTTCTTGTAAATTTTTCTTTAATGTTTCTGTGTCCATATATTATTCCTCAATTGTCGTATATTTGCCTTTATCTTGTATTACTTTGGCAAAATTTCCTTGGTCTTTTATCGAGAATATCCTTATAGGTAATTTATTTTCTTGTGCTACTGCTATAGCTGCCATGTCCATGACTTGCAGGTTGTTAGTTATAACATCTTTATAGCTAATAGTGAAATATTTTTTAGCATTCGGATTTTTTTTAGGGTCGGAATCATATACGCCGTCAACCTGAGTTGCCTTTAATAAAATATCACAATTCATTTCGATTGCACGAAGTACTGCAGCACTGTCGGTTGTACAAAATGGATTACCCGTGCCGCCGGCAAAAATGACTACTCGTTTTTTTTCCATATGTCTTTTAGCTTTGCGACGAATATAAGGCTCGCACACGCTCATCATAGGAATAGCCGATAGAACTCTTGTATAGATATTGAGGCTTTCCATAACGTTTTGTAAAGTTAAAGCATTAATCACCGTTGCAAGCATACCTATATAATCAGCTGAAGCACGATCCATACCGACGAGTGCTGCATTAATTCCGCGGTAGATATTTCCACCACCGACTACAATAGTGACTTCTACTCCTAAATCGATAACTTCTTTAATATCGCCGGCAATCTTTTTTATTACGTCATATTCATGTCCAAATTGCTTGTCTCCCATTAAAGCTTCCCCTGAAACTTTAAGCAAAACTTTTTTATACTTTAGAGCATTTATATCTGATGTCATTTTCTATTTGAAGTTGCTTTTAGCTGCTTAATTTTTTTAATCATTATACCTCTTTGTAGGGTGGTAATCGATGATTTATTGAGTGCATGCACTAATAACATATTATTATTTATATCAAGTGTTACTGTACCAGGTGTTAATGTAATCGAGTGAGCATATACTATTTCACCTATTACTTCTAGTCCTTCTGCATCAATCCATTCAAACACTGGTTCTATTTTTATTTTTCTTTGCCAAATTATTTTGATAACCGAGAACGCCGATTTCCATATTTCTAATAATAACCAAGGAAAATATAATATAAATTTAATTTTAGTGGACATTAACATTTTTGGTTAATTTGATATTTGAAGTAAAAGGTATAAGCAGCATTATAAATACAAATACCAATCCTATCATATTAAATATATTATTTATTGCAATTACAAAAGCATCATTATTTAATTTGTTTGCTAATAACAAATATGATGCTTTTTCAGGATTAAGAACTTTCCTGCTTAATAATTCAGTGTAAGAATCGAGCTGCTCTAATGCCATTATAGAAGTAGATGAGATATTTTCTGAGAAATATTGCATAAAGGTTTTGGTATCATTAGTAAGTATAGTGCTGATTATTGCAAGTCCTACTGCTCCTCCTAGATTACGGGTAAGATTATAAAGCCCGCTAGCATTGCCTATTCTTTCTTTTGGCATATTGCCAAGCGCTATATTATTAGTCGGTATAAAACAAAACATTAAGGAAATACCTCTAACAAATTGAGGAAGTACAAATGCAGCAAATTTAGAATCAGGCGTTAGAAAACTATTCAAATGACATCCAAGAGCGAATCCTCCAAGCCCTATAATAAGCATCAGGCGTAAATCTACCCCTAGCCCTAGCATCCTGCCGGCTAACTGTGCAGATAAAAATTGTGCTCCGCCCGTCACCATCATAGTAGCCCCGATTTGTAATGTATCATATCCGGCAATGGTAAAGAGAAATAGCGGTAATATATATACTGCCCCGTACAATCCTATACCCATCACGAACGAATAAAGGCAACCAAAAGTAAAGTCTTTATAAAGAAATGTTTTTAAATCTAAAATTGGATTAATAAAGGTTAGTTCTCTAATGATTAATAAAATAAAGCCTAAAGCTACTGCAATACTTAAAAATAATATTAAATTATCCTCAAGCCAACCTTTTTTGTTGCCTTCTTCTAAAACATACTGTAATAAGCCAAGTGTTAAAGCCATTAATAATATACCGAGAAAATCAAAATTTTTGAGTAATTTATAATTTGGTTTATCAAAATCACCGTATAAAAAAACGACGCTGCACACAAAAATTCCAGGGATAACATTTAATAAAAACATAAAATGCCATGACAAAATTTCCGTAATATATCCACCGAGCGTAGGTCCTAAAGTAGGTGCAACAGTTACGACAAGTCCAATTAAAATAGTGACGGTAGGACGTTGTGATGCCGGAAAAATTGTAAAAACAGTACTAAAGACTGTTGGTATCATTGCACCGCCAAAAAATCCTTGTAATGCTCTAAAGATAACCATTGATTCAATATTAGTTGCAAGCGAACATAATACACTCATAACCGTAAATCCTAGGGTTGCAATAAAATAAGCAATTCTAGTAGAAAGTAAGCGTGCTAAAAAGCCTGAAGTAGGAATAATTATAACTTCGGCTATTAAGTACGATGTTTGAACCCAAGAAAGCTCGTTACTTGAAGCAGCAAGGCCTGCAGCTATTACAGATAATGAGCTAGCAACAATTTGAATATCAAGTACCGACATAAACATCCCGACAACCATACCGTAGAAAGCAAATAACTGTCTTTTGGATAGATTAGAAGTAACTTGTAAATTATTGTTTGACATAATTACATTATACAGTTTAAATTAAATTTTGTATACAGAACCTAACCATATTATAAATTTGTTGTGTCATATAAGATTTTTTCATGTTTTTTTTAATAAAGTTAATAAGTGATATAAAAATATGTGTTTAAAATAAAAAATTGTTGTACAACTTTTAATTTTTAACTAAACTACTTTATTAGAATATAAGTAGACAAGGTCTAATAGTAATTTTATTTATATTTAGCATAATATAGCATAATATAGCATAATAAATATGTGATTGATTTATTAAAAAATATTTACTATAACATTAATATTTATTAACTGTAATTGATTTATCAATATGCAAAATCCAGCACAAAAAGTTATATCTTTTTCAGAGCATAAGTCTGATATAGAACGCATAAAGAAGTCAATAGAAGAGGGGTGGGCGATAGTAAAGCTAGTACCTAATAAAAACCGTTTTATCGGACTTTTAGAAAAGATTTCACATGCTGAAGATGAAACAATCTATATTCCTCCAAGAAAAAAGATAATAGTTAATTAACACGAATAGCAAATTATGACATAATCTGCTATTTGGTTTAAAAAGTTGAATATAAAAGGTGCAAGATGGTTTCACCTTTTATATAAAGGTAAGTGTATATTATTTTTTAGCAAAAACTTATAATTCTTTACAAAATATAATGGAATTACCTAAAAAGGTGGTTTTGTTTTACATAACTTTTAAAAAGACCTTATTATCATTCCCGAATACGTGGGAATGACATCGAAGCATTAGGCTATGCTCTAAGCAATTCTTTTTAGGCAATGCCAATATTAATAACTGTTTTAAATCTCAATTTCTACGGCTTTTTATGGTGTAGTAAATTACAAAAGTTTTTTTTAGTATAGTTTGGAAAGAACTCTATTATAGAATGCCAATAATCATTTATAAATAGTACATAGAATCTAAACCAATCTCAAGTCTAAGTTCTGTGAAAATTTCTAATTGATTTGCTATTTTGAGCTATTTTTAAACAAAAATTAATAAGATTTTTGTTGGAATAGTGAACCCAAAAAAATCTTATACAGCTAATAAAGAGTCACAATTAAATCTTTTGAGAAATCTCCACAGAACTTAGGATATTTTATCCTAAATTTGTATTTGGAAAGTGGTGCCAATGTGGGGATTTGAACCCCAGACCTACGCATTACGAATGCGTTGCTCTACCAGTTGAGCTACATTGGCTGAAATATAATCATATTACGTTGAATTAGAAATTGTAACTTAATATTGTATTTCGGTGTATGGTCATTCTAGCTAAAAGCGGTTATACCATAGATTGCATCCTAAGATACTACAATCAAGTCATGATATAACTAAAAGGTTTCTAGATTCCAGCTTTTTAGCTAGAATGACATATATAGATATAGAGACCATACAACAATGTTTATAATCACGGTATTTTTAAAGATGCGTCGAAAATCTTAAATGGAAGTGCTGCGTATCATCATATTTTTTCTTCTTTACTGGAAATCCCCAGTCCATTCTGATCGGAGCAAAACGCGTTACCCAAATAAAGCCGAAACCAACAGAAGCTCTAAGTGATTTATCATTATAAAAACCATTTAGAGTTTCATACCGCTTTTTATTTAAACCTACACCCCATACACTTCCTAAATCTATAAAGACCGCCCCCGTTAAATTAAACTCTTCAGGTACAGGAGTTGGAAAATTAAGCTCTGTTGATAATGTATAATACCTCTCACCGCCAAGTCCCTCATTAGTGTTCTTTTCACGAGGTCCGACACCGCCACTTGCAAAGCCTCTTAAACTATAATCACCTAAATTAAAACGATCTGAGATTCTAACGATTTTTCCTCCAAGCCCTGCAATATCACCGCCAGAAGCAGATAATTTTAAAGTAAGCTTATTATGTATGAAAGATTTATAATATTTACCGTCAACTTCATGTTTTATATATTTGTTATCACCTCCAACGCCGGCAAATTCTTGTGTCCCGCTTATTAAATAACCGTTCTTTGGAACAATGTTGTTATCAGTCTGATTATAAGTAATAGTATGTCCTATAGCAGAAGTAATGAATCTCCCCATTTGCTCCTTTAAGAACATTGAGGTTGACAGAGTTGGTGCACTTAAAATATCACGTTTAATTAAATAATCTATTTCATGACCTAAGCCCTCTTTAATTTCATAACCAAGAGAGGTTTTGAGTCCTATAGAGTGTAACTTATAGTTTTGATCAGTTGTATTTAATACACTACCACCATATCCAGCATAGTTTCTAAATGCGTTTACACTAAGTGATAAATCGCGATCTAAAAAATGCGGTTCAATAATAGTGCCGTAATAGCTTGTACTATTTTTACTTACTTGTACACCGGTATTAAGCAGTTTACCGGTACCGACTAAATTACGCTCTAAGAAAGAAAAACGACCAAATAAACCGCCGGCAGTATTATATCCTAAATCAAAACCTATAGAGGAAGTAGATTTTTCATCAACTTCAACATTAACGTCATACTTATCTTTAGCTTTAGTTGGAGCTAAGCTAATTGTTACTTTCTCAAAATAATCTAAATTTCTAAGATTACGCTCACCTTTTTCAATATATGAACGGTTAATTATATCACCTTCCTCTATCTTAAATTCTCTTCTTATAACATGGTCTTCAGTTTTAAGGTTATTAATAATATTAATCTTATTAATATAAACCTTATCTGCTTTCTCAATAATAAATTTAATATCTGTAGTATGATTAACATTTTTCATTATATCCGGATAAACATTTACCGCAGGATAACCAGAAGCCGTAAAATATTCTCCGATTTTTTTAGCTATGTCATTAACTATTTGCATATTGAAAACCTGGCCTTGCTTAATATTAACAATTTTATTAAGTGGAGTTATATCTATATTAGTTAATTTGTTATCTATTGTAACATTACCGAAACTATATTTCTCTCCTTCTTCAATGGAATATGTAAGGGTGAAATATTCTTTAGTATTATTGAGTTCTGCCAATGCCGAAATTACTCTAAAATCTGCAAAACCGACAGATTGATAAAATTCTCTTAGTAATTCTTTATCATACTCCACTCTATCAGGATCGTAAGTATCGTTACTTTCTAAAAAACGAAACCAACGAGATTCTTTAGTTAAAACAATAGATTTAAGTTCTGAATCACTATAATTGTCATTACCGTTAAAATAAATATATTTAATAACGGTTTTTGGTCCTTCTGCAATATCAAAAATAACCTTAACTCTGTTGTTTTCTAAATTCTCAATTTTAGCTGTTACCGTAGTAGCAAAACGTCCGCTACGTTTATAAATTTCTAATATTTTCTTTACGTCTAATTCGAGTTTAGATTGGCTAAGGGACTCACCTGACATTGTATAAATTTCTTTAGCAAGCATATTAGTTTTGATTTTAGAATTACCGCTAAATACTACACTACTTATAAAAGGTGTTTCGGTGACGTTAACTATTAAATGCCCCTTATTTGTTATATACATATTTATTTTTTTAAAAAGTGAGGTGGCATATAAACGTTTTATTGCCTCATCTTCTTTAGAATTATTGTAAGTTTCTCCTACTTTAAGCTTTAAATAGCTCTCAATAGTAGAACGCTCAACCCTGTGGTCACCTGTGATAGTTATTTTACGAATTACAGTGTCAGCTAATGAAATTTGATAATAAAAAATCGTTAATAATAAAATTGTTAACTTACTAATTGATCTGCTTTTCACTTAAAACCTTCTTTTAAGATTTAATTTAAATTTCTTTACGTTAATATAGGTAAATTGTTATATTAGTTTGAAAAACATTATAGTTATTCCAGCGAAAGCGGGAATATAATAAAACCATATAAAAAACTTGTTTTTATATGTTTATTTTACCAACAATGTAATTATTAATACTAATATTTAAGGCTATTTTTTTGATTCCCGTTTTCCTGAGAATGATATAAAGTCCTCCTACACTAATGCATTTAAATATAATTAATGTACTCTAACTATAGTGGATAATATTAGTCAGAGCAAGTAAATCTATTATTTAAAAAATAAATTTTGTATATCGTTGGAAACAGAGATTATAATAAGAAAAACTATTATTGCCGCTCCTAATTGTAACAAAATATTTTTAGTTTTAGGATTTGGTAATCTACCGGTAATTGCTTCATAGAGTATAAATATCAAATGTCCACCGTCAAGAACCGGTATGGGTAGTAAGTTAAGTAACCCTAAATTAACGGAAAGCATTGCAATAAATAATAGATACATTTGGGGTCCTTGAGCTATAGATTTCCCTGACTCTCTAGCAATAGCTACCGGTCCTCCTATCTCATCTAATGAACGTTTTCCTACAATCATTTGTGATATTGCTTTTAGAGTTAAAGCGGACATATCTATAGTAGTATTAATAGCTTCCCAAAATCCTATTAAAATTCCTATTTTAGTATGAATAGGTGCATTTTTAGCTATAATACCGATTCGGAGAGTTTTCTTAACATTCTTTGCTTCAGGATGCGTTATAATTATTTCTTGGGGCATTATATTAACAGTAAATTCTTCGTTGTTTCTTTCTATAGTTAAAGTAGAAGAACTAAAACCGTTAATTAATATTTCTTTCTGTACGTCCCCGAAATCTTTAACAGGTTTATTGTTAACCTTAATAATTTTATCTCCTTCTCTTAAGTCTGCTGTCTCTGCCGGTGATGAAGCTACTACATCACCTATTATAGGAGGAATCTCTGTTTTGCCAAAGTAACAATAAAGACCTGCAAATATTATTATGGCAAGTAAATAATTAATAAGTGGGCCTGCTGCAACTATTAAAAAACGTTCTAAACAAGATTTGGTATAAAAAGCTACTTTTTCATTCACTTCTTTAGCGTTAGCTATAAGAGTACGATCATAGCCGTAAATCTTGACGTAGCCACCGAGCGGTACAAGGCCAATCTTCCACCTAACTCCTTTTTTATCGCTAATACCTATTAGTTCTTTACCGAAGCCTATCGAGAACTCCTCAACTTTTACATTAACATATCTAGCAACCGCATAATGTCCAAACTCATGGATAAATACCAAGAAACTAATTGTTATAATAAATCCGACTATAGATAACATAAAATTTTTATAAGTTTACTAATAAATTATTTTAAGGTATAAATTGCAATGTTATAGGTATCATTCCGTCATTGCGAGTGAATATTGTTGCGTGGATCGTAAGATGTGTTCAAGTGTCACCACCACGTGGCTTACGGTATCTAGAGCAAAATAAAAAAAAAGACTGGATCCTGTGATCGAGTCGCGGGATGACAAACAATGAGAAACTCAAGCCACGTAACAATACTCCCTCGCAATGATGTAAATTTAAAAATTCTTTTCTCTATGGGTTCAAATAAAATTAATAAAAAGTCGATTGCACGTATTGCAGCAGTGCAGGCTATGTATCAACATATATTACAAGATAATCAAGATATGGAATATATATTGCAGAACGTACTTTCTTTTTATCAAAATAATAATTCTATAACAGATTTGTCGGAGAATTTAAAAATATCATTAAGTATAAGTCATTTTAAAATGCTGGTAAAGTCAGTATTTGAAAATTTTAATAAACTAGATGAAATGATCGACAATCATTTAACAAATGATAAAGATCCTGCACATATGCCGATCTTACTCCGAGCTTTATTTCGTGTTAGTATATGTGAGCTATTATTTTGCCATACTACGCCTGCTAAAGTAGTAATCAACGAATATACGGACATAGCAAATGATATGTTAAATGAACATGAGATCGGTTTTGTTAATTCTGTATTAGATAAAATAGCAAAAGAAAATAAAAAAATCTTATGACAAATAATTTAAGCGGTTATAGAAATAAATTTGTTAGAGTTAAAACTTCTAGAAAACGTACCGTCTCCTCTAATAACTGGCTTAGACGCCAATTAAATGATCCGTATGTTGCAAAGGCACGTACCCAAGGCTTTAGATCAAGAGCTGCGTATAAACTGCTTGAAATTCATGAAAAATTTAAACTTTTTACTCCTAATATGAAAATTGTTGATTTAGGAGCAGCTCCTGGTGGATGGAGCCAAATAGCTTCCAAGCTTATTAAAGCTTCGGATAATAGCCTCAATAATAAAATAATCTCTATCGATTTATTGGAAATCAGACCTATTGTTGGAGTTGAGTTTTTTCAAAAAGACTTTTTTGAAGAAGATACGGAAAAATTAATTATTCAGGCTTTAGATGGTAAAGCTAATATAGTAATGAGTGATATGGCATCAAATACCATAGGTCATAAAGCTACCGATCATATCAGAACCTTACTTTTATGTGAGCAAGCTCTTGAATTTGCTTTAAAAGTTCTAAAACCTTCAGGTCATTTTATTGCTAAAATCTTTCGCGGCGGTGCAGAAAACAAGTTATTAAATAAAGTGAAGCATGAATTTAGGACCGTGAAACATTTTAAACCTTTATCCAGCCGTAGTGAATCTACTGAAATCTACTTAGTTGCTCTAAATAAGAAATAAAAATTACCCTCAATAGTTGAGGATAATTTAAGATATAATACTGAAATTATGATTTGGTTACAGAAGATGACTCATCTCCTAATGAGACTACTACCCAGTTGCCATCAAGTTGCTCTATAATAGTAGGATTATTAACTATATCTTCATTATCTGTTATTGTACTTAAAGTAGTAGAAATTATATTTATATTAGCTTCTACTATATTTGAAGCAGTATCAGCTGCACCTCTTATAAATCTAGCTATACCAAAAATAATGTTGTCTAACATACAATTTCTATACTATTATATAAGTCTATGTTACCTATTTGTTTAACTTCCATAGCACAACTTTGTTGTAAATCACTATATCCCCAATGATACATATTTACTCCAACCATGCTAGAACATTCATCTGCAACATAAGTATCTAATAAAAATAAATCTTTACCCTGACCTGAAATAGTTTTAAGTTGTTGAGTATATTCATTATTTTCTAATATTTGCTGTTCCCAATCGGCTATAGGTAAAATAATCTGATCTTCTAAATTAGCAAAATTTTTTAATTTATGATTATCAATCCCTTCCATTATTTTATTAATGCCTAGATATTTTGAAGCTGTTTGAACAACAGAACCAACCATATTATATAAATATGATCCCCACCCGTCTGTTGTTGATGATTCTGACGTCTCGATATTATTTACTTTCGGTAGAACTAAGTTTATTTTACCGGAATGATAATTGGTAGTATTAATAATATTAGGTTTTGCATTATATACCTCAGAATGTTTAGCTAACTCTTCTAGAGGGGTTGTTACTTTTCCGGTAAATAAATCCTGATCTATAGCGTATTTAATTACTTCTTGTGAACCTGGGCTGTCAAAAGTTACAGATTGATTAAAATTTAAATTACGAGAATGTAATTCTACTCCGGTTAAATCCGCAACTATTGCTCCAAGTGAATGACCGCTAGTATCAAAAATATATTCTGCAGCTTTCTCAATACCGCCTATTTTGTCAATTACTTCATCAATAAATTTCTTAACTGTTACTAATTTATTAGGATTATAATGGAAAGTAATACGTGCATCATCCCATATGTCATGCATATCTGCTTTTGTACCGGCACTAGCAATATGAATAGTTTTAGTTTCCTTATTTATAAATGCAACAGCTTTATAACCATATTGAGCTGTATTTGCGTTATTACAAGAAGCAGCGAGTATTTCCCAACCACTGCCTACTAAGTGACTACCATCTGTCACTAATGCTTCTGCAAGATATCGCTGTGCATCATCCGTCTTATATGCAAGATTTACTCCTAAATGAGCAAATTCCTTATAGTTTATAGTGTTTATAGGAATTTCTTCTACAGTTAAAGATTCAAATTCTTTCATTTTATCCCTCAAATTAATTCTTTCATTTGTATTCCCAATATTTGGTTTATCTAAATTACCACAAAATATGGAATTATGTCAAGCATTAATATTACTTAAGTTATTATTAAATTAAAGTTTACATTTGTTTACCTTTATAATACAGTACATTTACGTTATATTTAAAAACCATGAAATATGCTAATTTAAATTTAATAATAATGAAAGAGGAGATAATGTTTCATATATTACAAATTTATTTGGTAGCGATGCCCCAAAAACTTATTCATCTATTATAAAGACTAAAGCAACATATCTTGAATATATTATATAGCTAAATAGCTAAAAAAGTAGCAACAGATATAGCAGCAATATTATCAGCTTTAGGTTTAAAAATAGTTATTAGTTATGCAGAATATGTCATTGATTTTTCAGTAGAAAAAATTTTTGGAAATACTATAGGTAGAATAATCTCTCCTAAAATTAAAGCAGCTATTAAATATATAACGGCATATGTTGATGCGGCAACAAAAAACCTAGAAGAAGATATTAAAACTTTTAATGATTATTTAAATAATGCTGCTAACATTGAGCTAGATTTTGCTAATGAAGAAGAAGGAAGTATAGTTTTAGTGGGAGTTGATGCTAATTGTTAAGGTTCAAGTTATTAAATCTGATCAAAACTTATCCTTTTTCATCTAATAATATCCTGTGCTCTTTTTTCAAAAGCTACAATTATTTTTTCAGTTGCTTTTGTAAAATAAGTGCTGATTAATTTATCCAGTATTACGGACTGCATTTTTAAATCAATAAAGAATTTTAATTTAGTTCCTGCAGTGCGTGGAACAAATTGCCAGGTACTTGTTAAATATTCAAAAGGTCCTGCAATAGCTACCGTATCAATCAAATATATTCCATTATCTGTTATTGCATTTGTAACTCGTGAATTATATTTTTCTGAAAAACCTTTTAACTGGATCACTAACTCAGCAATGATCTCATATGGATCTTCTGAAAGAATTCTAGAAGCAACACACCAAGGTAAGAATTTAGGATAAGACTTTATATCCCATACCAAATCAAATAATTCTTGCGGTTTATAAGGTAAAACTTTAATTTGCTCAAATGAGGGCATAGTAGGTATTGTATAGTAAGTTTAATCTAAAAAAATCCTTAAAATATAAATAATTTAAACTTACTACACAAGACCTAAAAATCGGTGACTTTAACTTTATGTTGCCAATCGTAGTATTTGCAGATATAAAATTTTTCATAAACCTACTTCTTAACATGGGAAAATAAAAACTATTAATCCAGCAAGGAGATTATCTTCACTCTTAAACACAACAAGATGCAATGTTATGACATACAATATTTTCTTAGAAAAGACAGATAATAATACACTCAACAAACGGATATTTCAGAACAACAAAAAAAGAGTGTTTTAAGGATATAATCAGCGATATTATTGATATATCGTATTGCCAATAACAAAATAGTGTTATTGCATAGCTCATTTTATTTTATTGCCGCACAGGCTGGATCCCAGTATAACATCACAAAACTTGTTTTTTATATATTATTTTATTAATATTATTTTTCACGTTGGATATAACATAAAACGCGCTATGTAAACGCTATAGCAAATATAAAAGCAATTCGATATTCACGTTATCTTAATAAGTCATTTATGCTTACTCTAGCTCTAGTAGTTTTATCAACTTGTTTTATAATGACTACGCAGTAAAGCCCAGGCTTACCCGCTTCCTTAGCAGGTAATACCCCAGGTACTACAACAGAATAAGCTGGAACTCTGCCATAAATAATTTCCCCTGTATCTCTATATACTATTTTTGTAGAGCTACCGATAAACGCCCCCATACTAATTACTGCTCCCTCCTCTACTATTACACCTTCTGCTATTTCCGATCTTGCACCGATAAAACAATTATCTTCAATGATAACAGGTTTTGCTTGCAATGGCTCAAGTACTCCACCTATTCCCGTGCCACCTGAAATATGGCAATTCTTGCCGATTTGGGCGCATGAGCCGATAGTAGCCCATGTATCAATCATTGTTCTCTCATCTATATAAGCACCTAAATTAATGAAAGAAGGCATAATAACAACATTTTTAGCTATATAAGTACCGGTTCTAACAAAAGCACCAGGTACTGTGCGTATAGATGCTTCTTTGAATATATTTTTATCAATATCTGCAGAAAATTTAGGAGCAACTTTGTCATACCAGCTATTATAATTGTTACTATAAAGTTGCGATTCCGTAGTGATAAAATATAGCAATATAGCTTTCTTTACCCATTCATTAACTTGCCAACCATTTTCTTTCTTTTCACAAACACGAATTGTACCTTGATTTAAGCTTTCTATAATGTAATTAAGAGTCTTTTGTAATGTTATAAGCTTTGCAGAATCTTGAAGCAGCATGTCCTTAATTTGCCAAGCTTCTTCAATTTCTTTAATAAGGTCGTACATATCTTTTAACTGTTTTATTGCCAAAAATAATAAATGAGATTATCATAAAAGTCAAACATAATAACAATTATAATTAACTATGTATATTACTTGCCCAAATTGCCAAACAAAATTTATTGTTACAAGCAATCAAATAGGTATTAACGGACGACGAGTAAAATGTTCCAAATGTAGCCATTTGTGGTATCAAAAATTAGACTATAATACTAGTAAATTAAATGACTGTAAAGATAAAGTAAACACGGAAACTATTACAAATCATTACAATGCTAATGTGCCGGTTATTTTACCGTGTATTCCTCCTAAGAAAAAATATAATATATTTCCAATATTATGGACTCACTTTATAATTTTTTGTTTAGTGATATTACTAGTAGATAGTTTTAAATTCTTAGGTAAATATGATCAATTAAAAATAGAGCAAATTAATTTAGGAAAATCTCTTCATATAGGCCGTATGAGGATATTTTATAAATTATCTAATGAGTCGGATTATCTAATTTCCGATCCTATAATTAAAGTTAGAGTAATGGATACTAATAATCAAGCTTTAGATGAATATATATCCATTACAAGGCTGCAAACAAAAATTCCTGCAAAACAAGCAATATACCTAGAAATGAATCTTGCAGGGATACCTATTACGGCAAAATATATTAATATTGCTATAGGTAATAGATTAGGACTTTTATTTAAGTGAGAAGCACTTTTTATTTTTTATGAATAGGCGTTGTGGTATGATTCCTTAATTCCGACGAAAAGGAGTCTTGTTGCATAGATTGATTTCCTATTGTGATCCTCCCACGGGTCTTGTACTGTGGTCCAGTTTAAAAAAATTATTAGTATTTTAAGTTGTTTATACTGTGGTCAAAGCCATGGTATGACACTGAAGGCGTTTTTTCGATCACACAACAAAACTGGAACGACATTAGCAATGTTTACTGTATCTAAAAGTAAAAATACCTATAAGTTAAAACTTATAGGTATTACTCTAAAGATATAATAATTTTTATTACCGTGTATTAGGAAACACCACAATTTGAGCTATTAGTATCGCTTGATACCATATTAACAATATCAGGAGCTTTAAATAATATAATAATTGCAGTAACTACCACTAAAGCTACTTCCCACTGCAATTTTCCTCTTAATGTTTGAATTCCCAGAACAATTATACCAACAACAGCTATACCTTTTGCAGTATTGCCTCTGAATACTTTAATTAACTTACACAATGTATCACCTACAGGATCGCTACTACTACCTAAACTGTCAAAAGCTACTATAATAATAGCCACGCTTAGAATAGTAAATAATATGCGTAACGATAGCTTATAATTGATTAATTCTTCGTTTAATTCACGAATATGAAAGTTCATATATTGTACCTCAATAAAATAAATTAAAAAGATAATGTATAGTTTATTTATATATAAATCAACTCCTAAATATATGCAATTTTATTAATATGCAAAAATATTTTAAAAACACTTATTTTAAGTAACATTATAATCACATATAGTATAATTTAACTGCCAAATATATAAACAAACGTAAATAAAAATAACCAAACCAGGTCAATAAAATGCCAATACCATGCAGCAAATTTAAATCCTAAATGTCCATTACCTTCTGTAGTAAAATCTCCTCTTTTTGCTCTAAAATAACAAACTATTAGAAATATAGTACCTATAATTACATGAGCACCATGAAAACCCGTGGCTAAATAAAAATTAGAAGCATATATGCCATCTGTAAATTTAAACGCTGCATGATAATATTCATATGCTTGCATAGTTGTAAAAAATATTCCAAGCAATATAGTAAGAGCTAGTGCAGTTACACAATCTTTTTGATTTTTTTCCTCTAAGGCGTAGTGAGCCCAAGTAACGGTAGTGCCTGATAAGAGTAGTATTAAAGTATTGATAAAAGGAATATCAAACGGATCAAAAGTTTTAATTGTAGGCGGAGGCCAAACGCCTTGCTTTACAACCCATACACCATCTAAAAGACCTACAGGTGATAGACTTGATTTAAAAAAAGAAGCAAAAAATACACCAAAAAATACTATTTCCGTTAAGATAAATAACGCCATACCTATTTGTAAACCTTTTCTAACCGGTATTGTATGTTGGTGTTCTACTATTCCTTCTTTTACTACGTCTCGCCACCAAGAATATAAACAGTAAACTACTGAAATAACTCCTGCAGATAAAATATATACATTAAATTTGTAGCCATGCATAAACGAGACACTGCCTATAACCAAAAGAAGTAAAGCAAAAGATGTTAGGACAGGCCAAGGGCTTGGGTCTACTACATGGAATAAGTGTGATTTTGTAATAGGATGTGAATTATTTAAAATTATTTTTTGACTCATATTTTTATTTTATATTTCCTAATTATCACCAATAACAAACTACAAAAGTAATGAGCGATTTGCATGAATTAAATATAAATTATTACTGATGTAAAAGCAAATGCTAGAAGCAGATTATATAGAAAATATACCTCATAACTATTACAATATTTATTATTAATCACAACTAAAATCTCTTAACTCTATATATTATTCAACTAATATATAGACCACTAATAATGTTTAAGCTCCATTGTTGCAAGAACAATTTGTCAAAACTTAATATTAAGTTATGCCAAGGGCCTATGTATTGTAAGTGAGTAAAATCATGAAATATAATGAAGGTTGTTGTCTTACAGCAACGGAGCTTATAAGCCCTAGCATCTTTATTTATTAATTGCTAGATTAGGTTTCGACATATTGAATCAAGGAATTGCAAGTAGTATTAGCTAATGTTTGAAGATTTATTAATTATAAAAAATACAAAGGTAAAAATTTTTCCTTTCACCACTGTTTCTAATAATATTATTTAATATCTTAGAAAGAAAATATTTCTAGATTGTTCAACTCACTAAGTAATCACCAAAAAATATATCTTTGCTTATTAAACTACAAACTCTAAATTTTCTTGCTTAAAATTATAGAAATACGACAAATTATCTTCACTACTTTACTACTTATTTCTGCAAATATTGTCTTAGTGCTATCATGCATTATAGCAATATTTTTATGTTCAATTTCATCAAGTCGAAATTTAGTTATATTATCTAATAATTCTTGTTCGCAACCTAGGCCATGCCAATCATTTATTTGCTGTTCATAATGTTTTTCTATTACTTCTTCTACACTCTCGGTAATAAGCATTGCCGTTTTTATTCCCATCAAGGAAGATAAAGCACCAAGTAAAAATCCGTAATAATGCCACAAAAATAATAAAATCGTGGGTCTTACTTTTTTTTCTAATAATTTTTTTTCAAAAAAATTTAAATGTATCTCTTCGTGATCAAGCATTTCTTTAATCAAAATATAATCATTTTGAGATTTAATATATTTTAGCTGCCCTTGATAAATTCTTGTTGCACCATACTCTCCAGCATGATTAACTCTAATAATTTCATGAATTTGTTTATGAGGGTCAGAAAAATCAGGTCTTGGCATATAATATACTTCTAATAAATGAAAACACTTGTATACGAAGAGCAACTTCAAAAAGATCAATAAATCCACAAGACAAAGAGCAGAGTATATAATAACGTGAGTACCACAGTAACTATAATATTAGGATAACGTAACCAATTTTTGAAGTTCATCGAGTATAAATTTTTTGGAGTAAATCAAAGCTAGCAGGGTTTAGCTTATATTCTACCTCTGCTTGCTGCAGCAGTTTTAAAGTCTCTAAACATTCAGCTAGGCTAAGACTACTTGCTATTTTTGTAAAATCATTAATATACTGATAAAAAATTGGTGGTGATAATGATTTTATTGCAAGTTCCAAACACTCACCGTTTTTTACTTTCGATAACACTATATATAAATTTAAGTAATGCCTTATTAAGGCTCTGATCATTAAAACTTCATTGATATTTTGTTTTTTTAATATATCAAGCTCTTGCAGAAAATTACTATAATCTTTTTTTGAAAAATATATTGCTAAATCGCTACCGTTTGCCGTAATTTCGCTACTTATAACTTCTAGGACGTCGTTTAAAGTAATTTCTTTTCGATCATGAACAAAATATATCAATTTATTTATTTCGTTACAAACTAGATTATGATCACCTTTTAGGTGAGCTTTTAAATAAGCATTAGCTTCTTTACTTATAATTTTATTAGTTTTTCCTACTTTATCTAAAATAATTCTTTCAATTTTTACTTCATCATCATGATAACAAGCGGTTGCCGCTAAATATTCTTCCGTTTCAAAAAATTTTCTGAAGCTTGAACTAGAAGTCATTTCCTCACCTATAAATACAGGAAAATTTATATAATCACGGCTTAGAATTATTTTTAAATTCTGATCGATTGAATTCCCGACCGATCTAACTTTAATTAATTCTTTTTGACCAAAAAAATTAGGTGAATTAAGCAATATCTCTAAAGATGCAATATTAAGTTCTGTATATTCTATAGAAGTTTGTAGCATATTTAAGCTTTTTACTAAGTGCTTACAAATTTTTTCTATATAACCTTTATCAGGACCATATAGTAAAAGAGCTCTAATTTTTCCAGCTGTTATTAGTGCAAATAATCGCTTAATTTGTGAAAAATAAAATTTCATACGTTGAGGTTCTATGTATAAAAAGCAAAATAAGCTATTTTAGTTCTTTTTAGTTATAAATGACAAGATTTTTTTAAATAGGAATTAGCTATTCCACTAAAATCTTATTAATTTTCACTTAAAAATATTCTAAAATACAAATATTGTATTTTATTGTACATAGAACCTACTTCCGTATAAAATATAAAATTAATCTGCTACGAATTTCCTCTGCTGCTTGATATGCTAAATCTATTCCTGTTCCATGTCTTTCAACATTTGTTGCATATGGTGTAAAAATAGCATTATATGATGTGTTTTGATAAAACTGCTCTTCAATTAAAACCTTTTGGCTTTCTATATCAATCAATTTATATCTCACTAATTGATTAATATATTCCCTTAAAATATTGGACTTTTTGTCAATAGTAGCAGGCATAGTTGTTGCGATAAGCTCTACTTTAAGTAGGTATTTTGCTTTTGTTCTCTGAGGTAAAATACTAGTTAAGCGATGATAAAATTCAGCCCCTTCAATTGTTTTAATCGGCTCAACTTCAATAGCTTCTAAATCATCATTTCTATTGTATGCTTCTCTATATACGGGCTTTAAATTACAGCTACTTATTAGAAAGAATATTATTATAAATACAGAACGCATAATTTTTATTTTTTATTAATTTATAATATATTGGTTTATTTCAGTTTTGTGAAGATTTTGTTGTATAACTTGTATGTTATTCCCGCCTTCGCGGGAATAAACATATGAAATGTTTTTATGAAAGAAAATTATAATAATGAGTATCTATTAATATTTGTAATAAGTTGACACTTATGAATAAGACCTGTAATATACCGCCTCAAATAATTTTTAAGGTATTGATGAAATTATATATAACTTGTTCAAGTATTCAAAAATGTTCAAAAAGCAATAAAAACATCTACATAAACACAGACAAAGCTAAAACTGTAAAGATTACAAAAGAGGATCTAGAAAAATCTTTTAAGTTACATGAAGAAAAATTGATAATATTAGCACAAAAACTATCATCACAAGAACCAATTAATAATGATAATTATAATCCTCAAACAGAGTATTACCGATTGATAGGGGACGATGGAATTAGCCAGTATATTCCTACCACTGAGTTATAATTTTTAAAGCTTTTGTTCATATATTGCTATTATTGCTTTACTAGTATTATAACGCGATGGTGTAAAGACCTGAAGCATCTTTTATCATTACTAAAGTAGGTTTGTTGTTTAATAAAATTTCAATATTACTATAACCACGGCAATTGCCGAATGTAATAGCGATAAACGGTAGAATCTATAGCGTCCTAATTTGCGTCTAATATCTCTACTACTAAATCTTTTTTACCATGTTCAGCTACTTCGTGTATAAGAACATTGGGATTGCTTTCAAGAAACACCTGTAACGCACTTTTAAAAGTTTTAATAACACTTTTTGATAATTTTCCAACTCGTCTATATCACTCTTTACTGACGCGGATTTCATTTCTCTATCTAAATCGGGCGAATTTAAGTTTGGAGTTTTATATTTAAATCTGATGTAAAGTAGGTATTTGTTGTTTTCTCATTAATTCTCCTAAATTTATAAATTATTAATTATTTTAGGCGTAATTAGCTATGTTTCTTAGGTAGGTTTGGGTGCGATGTACTTCCTGCAAAAATAGGAATTCAGTAATCAACAAGCATAAACACTATTATTAGTTTAAATTACCTCAATTTTTTCTGGATTTCCACTTTTAACTAGGAATGAGACATCAAGAGTGTTTCTGATCCCTACAACACAAAGCTACGTAGGGATGAACATAGTATTATGAATAATACTGAGCTAATTTGCAATGCTCCTGACGCTGTGAAGGAACATTAAATTATTTATTTAGATATTTTTGATAATAAGATTTTTGTAGGAATAGTTATTCATTTTTCAAAAAAATATTATAATTTGTAGCCAACAAGAATTAAAATATATTAATTAAATTTTCATAGAACCTGAATATAAGATTATAAATTTAGAAACAACAACGCAAGCAACACACTAAGTTGAATTGAAAGAATTGTTAATTTATCACAATGAATTACTTACTGAAATTTTATATTTTCCATATCCCAGTCATGAGAAATAGTATTATATTTCAATATATAAGGCTTAATATCTATAGAATCTAAAGTTACATCCGCAATCATATTATTATGTGATGAGATAAGTTCATTATAACCAAAATTAGCATAATAAGGTTGATAATTTCTAAATCTAACCGTTATAAATTTCTCTTTAGTAATAGCAGGTAAGAATTTCACCAAATCATCAATATTACTTAAGTTCAGATCTTTTATTTCAAGCATTTGTAATCTATAAATATTTTTATAATCTTTAGTAAAAAACGTTGGTATAGAGCTAAAGCTACTACCAGATTGAACGGAAGCTATACTTAAAGCTTTAAGCGGAATACCTGATTTATTGCTAAAATAATCATCGGTTTCAAAAAATATGGCACCGCCAAAATTTACCATTTTAGTGATTTTATTACTATTTATATCATATAAATCTACTACTTGTTCTAGCTTTTTCCCGTCACGAAATATAGTAAGCTTAATAGCTATTCCTTTAAAATTATCCATTTCTTTATCAAATAACGCTAGATTACCTCCGAGTTCCTTATCATTTACTGCCCAAATAATATCACCGGCTTTTAAAAGCTTTTCAGCAGGTGAGCCTGCTAGAATTGTCTTAACGCTTATCACTCTATTTCTACTATCAGGAAATTTATTTATATATTTATCCATTTCTTCTTTAGGGAAATTATGATGTTTAACTGCTTTATTTAAAGAATATAATTCGCTTATTACTCCAATATGATGCCGCTTTGGTTCTTTATTATTCTTCAAACTTTCCAAAGTACGAGCTACATAATCACCATGCAACGCCAAAGAATGGGTTTTACCGCCGCCATATAATACTCCTATAGCCTCAATCTTATCATTTAACACCGGTGAACCACTTGCACCTCCTGTAGTATTTAAACTAATTACATAAGTACATTGCGGCATCATACCTGCAATATTATAAAGATCTGATAAGTACCCTGTATGGAAAGAAAAGCCTTGAGCTTCAGTATTCCCTACCACAAAAACTTTTTGATTTAATTTGGGCAGTTCGCTTGCAAAAGATATTTGTGTTACCGATGCTGGTATGTCTTTGCTCTCTACTTTTAGAATGGCATAATCTTGCCAAATATCGTAATAGATAAGTTTTGCTTCTGCCTGCTCGCCGTTATAAAAAGTAACAAAATAAGTTCCGATCGAAGCAACACCGACTACATGGGTATTAGTAATTATATAGCCATTTTGCTTATCGTTAATAAATCCCGTTCCGGTCCAACTGCTTGTATCTTCGTACGCTGACACGGCAATTCTAGTATCAATCGTTACAATTGCTTTCTTAGCTTTTTCAAATATAGTACTATTCATTTCTGCAGAGGCTAAAACTATCTTGTTTAAGAAAACTAAATTAATAATAAATAAAAGTTTTAGTACAATCGATAGTTTTGTCATTTTCACCTCTTGTAAAATCATTAAAGTCGCACTATATCAAATAAAAAGTCATAACAAAATAGAAATTTTAAGAAAACGAGGATTATTATGGGCAAAGTAATAGGTATTGACCTTGGGACTACTAACTCTTGCGTTGCGGTCATGGAAGGGAAAGAACCAAAAGTAATAGAAAATTCAGAAGGTGAGAGAACTACACCGTCAATAATAGCTTTTGCAAACGGAGAAAAATTAGTAGGACAATCAGCTAAGAGACAAGCAGTCACTAACCCTCGCAATACTATATATGCGGTAAAGCGGTTAATCGGTAGAAATTTTACCGATCCTATGGTTAAGAAAGATCAAGATATTGTACCGTATAATATAGTTAAAGCCCAGAACGGTGATGCATGGGTTGAAGCAGATAATAACAAATATTCACCAAGCCAAATTAGTGCTTTTATTTTACAAAAAATGAAAGAAACTGCTGAGAATTATTTAGGAGAAAAAGTAACACAAGCAGTAATAACTGTACCTGCTTATTTTAATGATGCACAACGTCAAGCAACGAAAGACGCAGGTAAAATAGCAGGTCTTGAAGTACTTAGAATAATTAACGAACCGACCGCTGCAGCTCTTGCTTACGGTTTTGACAAATCTGCAAGTAAGACTATTGCAGTTTATGATTTAGGCGGCGGAACGTTTGATATTTCAATCCTTGAAATCGGTGACGGTGTTTTTGAAGTAAAATCAACAAACGGTGATACATTCCTTGGTGGCGAGGATTTTGATACAAGAATATTAAACCATTTAATAGATGTATTTAAAAAAGCAAGCGGTATAGATTTACGTAATGATCCTTTAGCACTTCAGCGTTTGAAAGAAGCAGCGGAAAAATCTAAGAAAGAGCTATCTTCTGCAGTAACTACTGATATTAATTTGCCTTATATTACGGCTGATAGTAGCGGTCCAAAACATTTAAATATCAAATTTACTAGAGCCGAACTTGAAAAATTAGTAGATGATTTAATTGAGAAAACCATCGAACCTTGTCGTCAAGCATTAAAGGATGCAGGTTTAAAGCCTTCCAATATTCAGGAAGTAGTGTTAGTCGGCGGTATGACTAGAATGCCGAAAGTACAAGAAGCCGTAAAAAAATTCTTTGGACGTGAACCGCATAAAGGCGTAAATCCTGATGAGGTTGTAGCCCTTGGTGCTGCTATCCAAGGCGGAGTACTTAATAAAGAAGTAACGGATATATTATTATTAGACGTTACGCCTCTATCCCTTGGTATTGAAACTCTTGGCGGTGTCTTTACTAGATTAATAGAGCGCAATACTACTATCCCGACCAAAAAAAGCCAGATATTCTCTACTGCCGATGATAATCAGCATGCTGTAACAATTAGAGTATTCCAAGGTGAACGTCAAATGGCAAAAGATAATAAATTGCTTGGTCAGTTTAACCTTGAGGGCATACCTCCTGCACCTAGAGGTGTACCCCAAATAGAAGTAACATTTGATATTGACGTTAATGGAATAGTACATGTTTCAGCTAAAGATAAAGCAAGCGGTAAGGAACAAAAAGTAACTATTCAAGCCTCAGGAGGACTCAGTGATGCTGAAATCGCACAAATGGTTAAAGATGCTGAGCAGAATGCTGATGAAGACAAAAAGCGTAAAGAACTTATTGAGACGAAAAATGCTGCCGATAGTTTAGTTTATTCTACTGAAAAAACTTTAAAAGATTACAGCGATAAATTATCATCAGAAGATAAAGGACTAGTCGAAGAAGCACTAGCTGCCTTAAAAGCCGTTCTTGATTCGGAAGATGCAGCTTTAATTAAAGAAAAAACTGAAAGCTTAACTGCAGCTAGCATGAAAATCGGTGAAGCAATGTATAAAGCACAAAGTGAAGGTCAGCCTTCTGAAGAAAATACTGCTAACGATGAAAAAGTAGTAGACGCCGATTTTAAGGATGTAGAGAAGAAGTAAAGCTTGTCATACCGTAGTTTGACCACGGTATCCAGTAAATATATAAATGGATTCCTAAGATCCCGCAGTCAAAAGCTGCGGGATGATAACCATGTTTATAAATTAAATTATGTCACAAGATTATTACCAAATTCTAGGTGTTAGTAAAACAGCTAGTTCAGCTGAGCTTAAAAAAGCTTATCACAAGCTAGCTAAACAATATCACCCCGATAATGCGGCAGCTGGAGATACGAATGCTGAGAAGAAATTTAAAGAAATCAATGCTGCTTATGACGTTTTAAAAGATGAACAAAAAAGAGCTGCTTATGACCGTTTTGGGCATGACGCTTTTCAAAATCAACAATCACGAAGAGGAGCAGGAGGAGGGACTAGCAGTTTTCATCCCGATATTAACGATATTTTCGGTGACTTCTTTAGCGATTTTATGGGAGGTAGTAGAAGGTCACGCCCGACTTCAAGCAAAGTTAGAGGCTCGGATTTAAAATATGATCTGACAATTAATTTAGAAGAAGCATTTCACGGTATAGAAAAAAACATTAGCTTTTCTAGCGAAGTACAATGTGACACTTGTCACGGTAACGGTTCTGAAAAAGGTGAAACCATAACAACTTGCGATGCTTGCAGCGGTGTTGGAGTGACTAGAATTCAGCAAGGATTCTTTACGATCGAACAAACTTGCCATAAATGCCAAGGTAACGGACAAATGATAAAAAATCCATGCAAGAAATGTCATGGCATGGGACGTTACCATAAGCAACGCAATTTATTGGTAAATATTCCTGCAGGCGTTGAAAACGGTACTAGAATAAGGCACACAGGTGAAGGAGAAGCAGGTATTAGAGGTGGTAATAGCGGTGATTTATACGTTGATATATCAATAAAACCTCATGATATTTATAAAGTAGACGGAGCAAATTTACATTGTAAACTACCTATTAGTTTTGTAAATGCTGCCCTTGGAGGGGAAGTAGAAGTACCAATCATTGAAGGCGGAAAAGTAAATTTAACAATTCCTGCAGGTACACAAAACGGTGATCAATTAAGACTACGCAGTAAAGGTATGTCTAAAATGAGATCAACTATTAGGGGTGATATGCTGACACATATTCATGTTGAAGTACCTAAAAATTTATCTAAAAGACAGCGTGAGTTACTAGAAGAATTCAAAAAAGAATCCATGAGTGAAAAAGAAAACGACAGCAGCTTTTTTAACAAAATGAAAAGCTTATGGTCGTAAATTTTGTGTAACTTTCCTATAGAAATAAAACCTGTGATGTTATAAATATTATTTGCATAATATTATTACCGGAGGAGGTGTCTATGCCTGATAAAAATAAGGATGATTTACCTGATTAAAACATCTTCAGAGCTATGCTAAGGATATTTTATCGCGAAGCTTTTAATCATGCATTTGAGCGATATAATGATGCCGATAAAAGACATAAGGATGATTCAAGAGAAGCAGTTGCACACAAAGTAGCGTGTTCAGCCGTTGAAAAACAATACCATAAAAATGATAAAGGACATTGGGTGGAGAAAATAAGTCCAAGAAATTTATAAGCTTATGAGATTTTAAATTGAATCCTTGAAATTCGATAAGCCTATATGTATATTTAGGTATTAACTGAATTTAAGTTCTTATGAAATTAGCAAAATTATTAAGTGTCCTTTTCATTATAGGACTATCTTTAAGTGGCTGTAAAAGCAAAAAAAACAGTGATGATGTAGTAGTACCTATTCCTACACTTTATAACGAAGGTATTATTTTGTTAGAAAAGAAAAAATATAAGAAAGCTGCAGAAGAATTCGGAAGAGTATTTTACCAACATCCAGGTAATGAAATGACGCCGCAAGCTGAATTGATGCAGGCCTATTCTTTATTTCTTGCCACTCAATATGAAGAAGCGGTTGATGTGCTTGATATGTTCATTAATTTGCATCCTGCAAATGTTGATATTGCGTATGCATATTACCTTAAAGCTCTATCATATTATATGTTAATTTCTGACGTAAACCATGATCAATCTAGAACTTTCCTTGCTAAAGACAGTTTTAAAGACATAATAGAAAAATTCTCAAATACCAAATATGCCATTGATGCATCTTTAAAAATTGACCTAGTAAATGATCATCTAGCAGGTAAAGAGATGATGGTAGGTCGTTTCTACTTAAAGAAAAAGAATCCTATAGCAGCAATTAACAGATTTGAAGAGGTAATCAATCATTATCAAACTACTTCTCATTCGGTAGAAGCTCTTTACCGTTTAGCCGAAAGCTACATGATGCTTGGACTGCCAGATGAAGCAAAAAAATATGCATCGGTGTTAGGTTATAACTACCCCGATAGTCAGTGGTATAGTTATGCATATAAGTTGGTCAAGTAGTATGATAGTGGTAAATATGAAGAAGAGTTATACGAAGATCAACTTTAAAAAGAGTAAGGAATTCACAAGGCAAGGAGCGGAACTATATATTAGTGGATACCTGCACTCTTTGTAGAATGACGATGCCAATTTTTGAAGTTCTATCTTAGTATTAATTATGCTCCAGAGCCTTTTAGTTAAGAATTTCATTCTGATAGATGAGCTGGAAATTGAGTTTAATAAAGGTTTATGTGTTATTACCGGTGAGACAGGAGCTGGTAAATCTATTTTACTCGATGCTATTTTATTTTGCCTAGGTTACAAAATTTCAAACAATATAATAAAGCGTGGAAAAGATTACGCTGTTGTTAGTATAATATACTCTTTAAATGAAGAAATAAAAAATTTTCTACTACAAAATTTTATTGAACCTGAAGAGTTATTACTTGTAAAGTGTTTGCACAAAACCGAAGGACGGAAAAAATTCTTCATTAATAATCAAGTAGTTAATAAGACTCTTATGCAGCAATTAGCTACGTACTTATTTGAGCTTCATGGACAAAATCATAACATTTCTCTTCTAGAAGCAAATACGCAGCGTGATATTTTAGACAGTTATGGAAATATTTTGGACTTCCGAGCGGAGCTTTCCAAATGTTATCAAATTTGGAAAGATACTCAGAAAGAAATTGCTGAAATAACACTTAAACAAAATTCTATAGAACAAGAAATTGATTATTTAAGCTTTGCAACGGAAGAATTAACTAAGTTGAACATTCAAATAGGTGAAGAAGAAAAATTAGCAAATATACGAAAAGATTTGCAAAATAAAGATAAAGAGTTACAGCTAATAAAAGATACTCTAGAACAGATCAACAATCCCGAAATAAATATTTCAATTAATAGGGCAGAAAAATTATTAGCAAGACAAGGTCAGAACAAACATTTTAAAACTATTGCTACAAGTTTAGAAGAAGCCTATAATAATTTAGAAGAAGCACGCCAAGAATTATCAAATCTGTTAGATAGTTTTAATTATAAGGAATCTAATCTTGAAGAAACAGAAGAAAGATTATTTTTAATAAAAGCTATTAGTCGTAAATATAATGTTCCTGCTAATGGGTTAGGTGTATTTTTAGATAAATCTTTAGAGCAGCTCGGTATATTAAAAAACAAAATAGCAAATAGCAATGAGTTAAAAGCTCAAGAAGTGCTATTGCAGCAAAAATATTATGAATTAGCAAGCAGTTTATCTAAAAAGCGTCTTATTGCTGCAAAACACCTAGAAGAATCGTTGCATCAGGAGCTAAAACAGCTTAAAATGGCGAAAACAATCTTTAGGATTGAGATAACTGCTAGAAAAGAACCGACAGCATGCGGTAATGACGATATTGTTTTTAAGGCTTCTACTAATCCCGGAACGGCAGCGGAAGTAATTAATAAGATTGCTTCCAACGGTGAATTATCAAGGTGCATGCTTGCTTTAAAAACTTCTTTATTTGATAAAATGGTAAAAGCGTCTATTATATTTGATGAAATAGATGTTGGAATCGGCGGTGAAGTTGCAGATAAAGTAGGTGAGAGATTAAAAAAGCTTAGTACTGTTACTCAAGTAATAGTTATTACACACCAGCCGCAAGTAGCAGGTAAAGCAGACTTACATATAAAAATTGAGAAAACGCAGCTAGAAAAAGAAACAAAGGTAACAGCAAAAGCTTTAAATTTATCTGAAAGACAAGAGGAACTCGCCCGCATGATTTCAGGTAAAACAATTACCAAGACAAGTTTAAAGGCAGCAAAAGAATTGTTACATTTGTAGTAGTACTCATTGTCATCACGCGACTTGATCACGTGATCTAAAGAAGCAATATCTACAATACTAATAACTTTATTACTGTATCACGCTAGAACTAGAAGCTCACGGGGTGATATTAAGTGTTTCTAGATTTGCGCTTTTGCGGGAATGACATTCGAGTAGTACAACAAAACTTACAATAGAGAACAATATGAACAACTACACAAAATTAGAAAATGCATTTTCAACCATCTCTCATTTTAATAATATTCTAAACATATTATATTGGGATGTTGCGGTAAATATGCCTATAGGTTCAGGTGAGAGTCGCAGCAACGAAATAATAACTTTAACATCGCTTGTTCATTCTATGCTCAAATCTCCTCTCCTAAAAGAGCTACTTAGCAAAGCAAAAGAAGAATCAAAAAACCTTAACAATTGGCAAAATGCTAATATTAGAGAGATTGAGAGAAAGATAACAGATGCAAATTGCATCGATGAGCAACTACAAAAGAAGTTAGTAGCTGCTACTAATAAAGCAGAACTTGTTTGGCGAGAAGCAAGAAAAAATAATGACTATAACTTATTCAAACCACACTTACAAAAAGTTTTAGATTATACGAAAGAAGTAGCAAAAGCACGAGCAGATGTTTTTAATTGCGGATTATACGACTCATTAATAGATATGTATGATCCAAGCAGAAAAAGTAACGAGATCAAGCAATTTTTTTCGGTACTTAAAAAAGAACTCCGGGAGCTTATAAATAAAGTTTTAGAAAAGCAAAAAGGTGAAAAAAAATTAGTAAAGATTAGTAGACTAGATCCTAAGATGCAAAAGCGTATCGGAAAACGCATTATGGAAATTATGCAGTTTGATTTAGCAAAAGGGCGACTTGACGAATCGAATCATCCTTTTTGCAGTGGCACACCAAACGATATACGTTTAACTACTAGGTATGATAAAGACAATTTCATAAGCGGTTTAATGGGAATTATTCATGAAACAGGTCATGCTTTATATGAGCAAAATTTGCCAGAAATGTATAAAGGACAACCGGTAGGACTTGCTAAAGGTATGGCTTTTCATGAAAGCCAGTCTTTATTTATGGAGATGCAAGTAGGGAGATCAAGAGAATTTACAGAATTTTTAGCCAAATTACTTCACGATGAATTTAATATAAAAGGTGAAGAATATTCAGCGGAAAATTTATATAGAAAAATTACAAGAGTTATGCCTGATTTTATAAGAGTGGATGCAGATGAAATAACTTATCCAATGCATGTAATATTACGTTTCGAGATTGAAGAACTGCTAATCAACGGTAATTTAAACCTTGATGATTTACCAACCTTTTGGGATAGTAATATGGTGGAATATTTAGGTATTAAACCAACAAGTTTCAGTAATGGCTGTCTTCAAGATATTCATTGGTCACATGGAAGTTTCGGTTACTTTCCTGCCTATACAAACGGTGCAATTATTGCTGCGATGATGATGAAAAAAGTAAAAGAGATGCACCCAAATATAAAAGATGATATATTAAATGGTGATTTTAGTAATCTAAATAATTATCTAAATAAGAATTTTAGAAATCTCGGTTCGTTAAACAATTCAGCTGATTTATTAAAAAGTGCTAGCGGTGAGGACAAAATAAATCCTGAAGTGTATATCAAGTATTTAGAGGGGAAGTATTTATAGTAAACACTGTCATAAGCTAAACGATTGAAGGCTTTGCTGTATAGATCTGTAAAACCCACTGTTGTTAGCCTGTTGCTTGACTACGGGGACCAAACTTAGAGTGTGAATTTTTGACATTTCTAACTGGATCCCACGATCAAGTCGCAGGATTAACAGTGTAGAATCATTCAACGCAACAATGCCTACTCGCAATGATGTCTTACGACAAACAATCAAACAATACAAACAAAAATAATATGGAAGAATATTTAAAAAAAACAGACTTTTTATTTGGCGGGAATGCTGTTTTTCTTGAAGAGCTATATAGACAATATTTAACAAATCCCACTTCAGTTGATCAAACTTGGCGAAAGTTTTTTTCTCAAATTAAAGACAATAATGAATCTTTGTTTAATAAAAGTACAGCAAAAATAATTATCTCTAATGATACTAAAAAAGAATCCTTAAATAATAATCTCTCTTCTGAAATCTTAAATAGTTTCAAAGCTAAAGAAATGATAAATGCTTATCGCAAGTATGCTCATTATTTAGCAAATCTTGATCCACTTGGTCTTGAGATTCGTAAAACAAAAAATGATTTAAAGCTTAATATAGAAACTTTTGGTTTTGATAGCGGTCAGCTAGAAGACAACATTAATATTACGGATGAATTTGTTGGTACTTGGAACTGCAAATTATCTGAATTAGTTACCAAGCTTGATAAAGTTTATACAAATTCTATAGGTATAGAGTTTGAACAAATAGAAAATGTAGAAGAAAAAAACTGGTTATATAATAAGCTAGAAAGCGAAGTTATCTTTTCTTCTGAAGAAAAAAAAGCTATCTTAAATGATTTAGTGGAAGTGGAGGGGTTTGAACAATATCTACATACAAAATTCCCTGGAGCTAAACGTTTTTCTATTGAGGGCGGTGATGCTTCTATAGTTGCCATGAGTAAAGCTATAGATTTATCTATGCATCAAGGCGTTGAAGAACTAGTCATCGGTATGGCACATCGAGGGAGATTAAATACCATAACTAAAGTAGTCGGCAAACCATATAAAGCCGTTATTGCAGGCTTCATAAGCGGCAGCGTATTTCCTGATGAGCTAAAT
Source organism: Rickettsia canadensis str. McKiel (assembly GCF_000014345.1). NCBI lineage: Bacteria > Pseudomonadati > Pseudomonadota > Alphaproteobacteria > Rickettsiales > Rickettsiaceae > Rickettsia > Rickettsia canadensis. The sequence goes on from NC_009879.1 coordinate 212,041, forward strand.
GTTTCAGGCGATGTAAAATATCACTTAGGATATTCCTCGGATAGAGTCGTAGGGGATAAGAAAATACATTTATCACTAGCCTATAATCCATCGCATTTAGAGGCAGTAAACCCTATAGTCGCAGGAAAAGTAAGAGCAAAGCAAGATATACTTAAAGATACTAAACGTAATAAAGTAAAAGCTATTTTAGTGCATGGTGATGCCGCTTTTTGCGGTCAAGGCGTAGTAGCAGAGAGTCTATCAATGTCGCCTTTAGCCGCTTATGATATCGGCGGGATATTGCATTTCGTAATTAACAATCAGCTAGGTTTTACAGCGAATGCTGCAGATACTAGAGCTAGCAGATATTCTACGGAGTTCGCTAAAATAATAGCTGCCCCAATTTTACATGTTAACGGTGACGATATAGAAGCAGTGTTAAAAGCAACTAATATTGCTGTAGAATACAGGCAGAAATTTGGTAAGGATGTTGTAGTAGAAATTGTTTGTTACCGAAAATATGGGCATAATGAGGGTGACGAGCCGATGTATACGCAAGGCCAGATGTATAACATTATAAAAAGTAAACTGACTCCTGGAAATATTTACGCAAATGAGTTAGTAAAAAGTGGTATAATTGATCATAATTATTTTCCTAAATTAAAAGAAGCATTTAAAGCAAAGCTAGATAAGGAATATGAGCATGCTAAAAGTTATAAGCACGAAGCTCATTTCTTAGGCGGTTTATGGCAAGGCATTTCTCGTACTCTTAAGTCTACTTCAGTAACAGGTATAAATAAAAAAACCTTACAAGATTTAGGAATCAAACTATGCACAATACCGAAAAATTTTACCGTTAACGCAAAACTTGTAAAATTATTTGATGCTAGAAAGGCTAGTTTAACCACAGACAAGCCTATTGACTGGGCGACGGCAGAACAGCTAGCTTTCGCAACGCTGCTCAACACAGGGACGTATATAAGATTAACAGGGCAGGATTCAGAACGCGGTACTTTCTCGCATCGTCATTCGGTATTGCATAACCAAATTGACGATACTACCTATATACCTTTAAATAATCTATCGAAAAACCAAGCAAAATGTGAGGTGGCCGATAGTAATTTATCTGAATATGCGGTGCTTGGTTTTGAATATGGTTATTCTTTAGCAAATCCTAAAAACCTGATTTTGTGGGAAGCACAATTTGGTGATTTTGCTAATGGGGCTCAAATTATTTTTGATCAGTTTATTGCAAGTGCTGAAACTAAATGGCTTCGTATGAGCGGGCTTGTGGTTTTGTTACCTCACGCATTTGAGGGGCAAGGACCGGAGCATAGTTCGGCAAGGCTTGAGAGATTCTTACAATTAGCTGCAGAAGATAACATGTATGTTACATATCCGACTACCCCTGCTTCGATTTTTCATCTGCTACGTCGCCAAATACTTGATGATACACGCAAACCGTTAATCGTAATGTCACCGAAATCACTATTACGTCATAAATATGCCGTATCTAAACTTGATGAGCTAGGCGAAAATACTACTTTCTTACCGGTTTTAGATGAAGTAAATAAAGTAGATGCAAACAATATTACTAAAGTAATATTATGTAGTGGCAAGGTATATTATGATTTGTTTGAAATGCGTGGGAATAATAGTAATATAGCGATTATTAGGTTAGAACAATTATATCCTTTTGAAAAAAAGGTTGTAGCATCATTATTAAAAAAATATAATAGGACGCAGGAATTTATTTGGTGTCAGGAAGAACCGAAGAATATGGGAGCTTGGCGTTATATAGTTTCTCACTTAAACGATGCTTTAAAAGAAGCCGCCATTAATAATGAATTTAAATATGTAGGTAGAGAGGAATCAGCCTCTCCAGCAGTAGGTTCACTGCAAGTACATAATAAACAGCAGGAAAGATTGCTAAAAGAAGCAATAGAGATTTGAATATTGTGGTTGGATAGTTTAAAAAATTAAGTTGTTATCCCGCGATTTGATCACGGGATCTAGTTTATACTAAAATTATTAGTATTTTCTATTGTTTTTTGGATACTGTGTTCAAGCCACAGTATGACATCGAATCATTTTGCGATTTTTTTAGGAGTAAAATAAACTATGAGTATTAAAATTATAGTACCATCACTTGGAGAATCCGTAACGGAAGCAACTATTGCCAAGTGGTATAAGAAAGAAGGTGATTCAGTTAAAACCGATGACTTACTGTTAGAAATCGAAACTGAGAAAGTAACTTTAGAAGTTAATGCTCCTTGCAACGGTACTATAGGTAAAATATTGAAAACTGACGGTGCAAACGTGGAAGTTGGCGAAGAAATAGGCGAAATAAATGAAGGAGCGGTTGCAAATACTGCCGGTACTAATAATGAATCTGCGAATTCTCAAGCAGCCACACAACCTACTTCAGAAAAACCTATAGAAAAACCTGCCGTTGCTAATAATACTCTTGCCCCTTCCGTACAAAAATTAGTTACCGAAAATAAGCTTGATCCAAATAATATAAAAGGCACAGGTAGAGATGGTAGGATTACCAAAGGTGATGTGCTTGAAACACTAAACACTCCGCCTGCAGCTACTACTGCTCCTGCAATGAGTAAAGCTAACGAAGATAGGGTACAGCGTGTTCGTATGTCACGTTTGCGTAAAACTATTGCACAACGCTTGAAAGATTCACAAAATACAGCAGCTATTTTAACTACTTTTAATGAAATCGATATGTCAAAAGTAATTGCATTGCGTAATCAATATAAAGAAGAGTTTGAGAAAAAACACGCTGTAAAACTTGGATTTATGTCGTTTTTTGTCAAAGCAACCATAGAAGCTTTAAAGCTTATTCCGTCGGTAAATGCTGAAATAGATGGCAACGATTTAGTATATAAAAATTATTACGATATAGGGGTAGCTGTTGGAACAGAGCTAGGGCTTGTCGTACCTGTTGTGAGAGGCGCTGATAAAATGGAATTTGCTGAAGTAGAAAAAGCTATAGGAACTTTGGCTAAAAAGGCACGCGAAGGTAAGCTTTCTATGGCTGATTTGTCAGGAGGGACATTCTCGATTTCTAACGGCGGCGTATATGGTTCATTATTATCCACGCCGATTATTAATCCACCTCAAGCAGGTATTTTAGGCTTACACAAAACTGAGGAAAGACCTGTAGTTATAGACGGTAAAATTGAAGTGCGCCCGATGATGTATATAGCTTTATCTTACGATCATCGTATAATTGATGGAAAAGAAGGAGTATCATTCTTGATAAAAATTAAGCAGCTCATTGAGCATCCTGAGAAGTTATTGTTAAACTTATAAGTATACTTGTTTAATTTGAAAAATTGGCGACGTTGTTTTTCATTTTTAATCCGCACGTAGGTTTAACTACATTGCAGTTAAAAATCTTAAAATACCTTGCTCTTTTCTAAATTAAACTTCATCTACCTACTTTTCGTTTATTAGGAGTATACATAATAATGATAAAATGTACTCGTCGCATTGAATTCGATTCAGGACATAGAATTATTGGACATCAAAATAAATGTCAGTTTTTACATGGTCATCGCTATGTTCTTGAGATAACTATAGCTGCAAACAAAACTGATACACTCGGTATGGTAATCGATTTTGGTTTAATTAAGGATTTGGCTAAAAAATGGATTGACAAAAATTTTGATCATAGCTTAATCCTACATCAAGACGATAAGGAAATGGGACAGCAAATAGAAAATTGTACCGGTCAGAAAATATATTACATGAGAAATAACCCAACTGCTGAAAATATAGCGATACATTTAAAAAATGAAATTTTTCCTAAACTTTTCATAAATCAACAGTTCTCTGTTACTAGTCTCAAACTATTTGAAACACCTAATTGTTTTGTTGAGGTTTAGGCATGCATTTAGATGAAATGAAGATGGGTTATATGCAGATCACCTTGGACAAGGGTAAGGAATCTGTAAGCCGAGGAACGGAGCATACAAAAGTACGTGAGTATCCTAGGACTTACAAAGATGATATAGTCAATTTTTCAAGTTCATCGAGTATACAAGATTATTGTTTAACTTTAACTACTACTAATGATTTGCAAATTGCTGAAAAAATAGCATCTGTTTTATTAGAATTAAATCTTGCTGCTTGCATTCAAATTGACAATGTCAAAAGTTACTTTAGATGGGATAGTAGAGTAACTTTAGAAACCGAATATAGACTTATAATTAAAGCAAAATCTTCTAATTATAAGAAAATTGAAAATAAGATCCTTGAAATTCATAATTATGAATTACCACAAATAATAAAAATAAATATTGACTATGGCTTTCAAAAGTACTTAAAATGGATTGACCAAAATAGTAAATAAATTTATAGTTGAACAAATTTAAAAATTAAGTAAGTAAATTATGAAATTATGGCAAAAAGTTACCTTAGGGTTAATCTTAGGTATTATATTTGGTATATACTTACCACAATACGTTAATTATATTAAACCTATCGGTGACATTTTCTTACGTTTGATAAAAATGATCATTACCCCTTTAATTTTCTTCAGTTTGGTTTCCGGTATTACTAGTATGAATGATACTTCCGCACTCGGTAGAGTAGGAATGAAAGCGGTAGCCGCTTTTTTAGGTACTACTTTTTTTGCCACGGTTTTTGGCCTCACTGTCGCCTTAGTATTAAAGCCTGGAGTAGGCATACATATAGATTTTGCCTCTTCAGAAACGACAAGCAGAACTTCATTTAATATAATTGATTTTTTTGTAAATATCGTCCCTGATAATGCCGTTGGGGCTTTTGCAAAGGGTGATGTCTTACAAGTTGTATTTTTTGCTATTTTTGTTGGAATTACCTTAAATAAAATGAAATCTATCAATGAACCTATCACTGATTTAATTCATGTAATGTCAAAATTAATATTAAAAATGATATCGTTTGTTATTCAATTATCCCCTTACGGTGCTTTTGCCTTAACAGGATGGATTGTAGGTATGCAAGGAGTTGAGGTAATGATTAGTTTATCAAAACTTGTTGTAGCGGTAGTTGTGGCTATGACGTTTCAATATTTAGTTTTTGGCTTACTTATATATTTATTCTGCCGTGTTTCCCCTATACCTTTTTATAAAAAAAGTTTTGAGTATCAGATGCTTGCTTTTGCTACCTCAAGTAGTAAAGCAACTCTTGCAACTACCATGCAAGTTTGTCGTGAAAAACTTGGCATTTCAGAGTCTAGTACTGCGTTCGTACTTCCAATAGGTGCATCAATTAATATGGACGGCTTTGCTATAAATTTATCTCTTACTACTATATTTTTTGCTCAGATGATGGGAGTGACACTTACTCCTCACGACTATTTAGTAATTATTATCACTTCAACACTTGGATCTATTGGTGGTGCCGGTATTCCCGGTGCCTCTTTGATAATGCTTCCCATGGTTCTTTCTTCGGTTCACTTACCTATAGAGGGAGTAGCAATTATTGCCGGTATTGACCGAATACTTGATATGCTCCGTACTACTATCAATATTACCGGTGATGCAACAATTACTATGATTATAGATAACAGTGAAGATACTTTAGATAAGGAAGTATATTTATCTTAATGTATATACTCGTTCAACTTGAAAAATTGGCACCTCATTTTTGTTAGTCCTCAGATGCTCACATATTTTTAGTATACACTACGCTCTTTAGCTTACAGACTCCTTTGCTCTTCTCTAAGTTGAACTTCGTATCCCAACTCTTCATTTACTTAGTAGTATACTTGTTACATATATATCTAGATATCCCTCATTTTTAATTTTTAATTTAAAAAGCTATAAATACCATCAAAAAGGTTTGTATCTATAAATATGTAGAACTTTAGCAAGTGATAGACCTAAATCGTTTTGGCATTCTATCATTGTAAATAATATTAATTATGACAAAAAAGTCATGTTCATGATTGGCACTACTCAAGGTTTAATTCAAGCATTAAAACCCAAAACTATAATTAAATTTGGAAGTTTTAAAGGGGGTTCAGCCATTTTGGTTGGCGACATACAAAGTTTATCGGTAAAAGACGGTAAAATTATTAGTATAGATATCGATTTTGATAATATTGATCAAACTGTAAAAGAAGATAATAGAATAGAATTTTTACAGGGTGACTAATAAAGTCGCAACGAAAAAAGAAACAATATCCAAAATAGTACATCCTACTAGATATTTAGAATATTTTTATAATAATATATTTAAAGAAGCAGATTTTATTTTATCATTGAAGATATTCATATTGTCATAATACATGCTATGGATGTTTTGAGACAAACTTTAGACACAAAAACCTGTATAGCAAAATTAGAAAATTTAAATAATAAAATCGTTAGATTAACTAGCTGGTTGAAAGAAAGATTGATATTTAGTAGATAAAACATAGATATTACAGATACCGTAATAACAATACAGAAATTATACATATGACAGTGAGGTACAGGTTAACGGAATAGAAGAGCTAATTTATCATACGTATGGAGTAATAAGGGTAAGTTTTCCTATATAATAAAAGATGAAGATAAGAATATTATTAGAGCGGTAGCACCAAGATGTAATTCTTATAATGAACGTGGCTCTCAATCACTTTATAATGATTTAGATTGGCATGTAGATGCGGCATATTGTCCAATGATAAAAAAGAGGGATAACTTATCTCCTTTTTACCAGATTACTTAATTTTCAGTATTGTGCATAAGTGGCATGATAATCTACCTATAGTATAATTAGCCTTAAAGATATATTAAATTAATTAAGCTATCAAGCTTAATAGGACTGAGTAATAAATTTACAGTAACAAGTGCATGTACAATATTAAGTAAAAATATACCTTTACTAGTATGCTAATGGTTATTACAGCAAAATAAAGATGGATACCATTCCTGAAACACAAAGACAAAGAGCAGCATAGTTGTTAAATACAATTAGAGAAATTGTAGATCAAAAATCTATTCAAATTACATATATTATATTGTTTCCAGTGATATCGTTATATTAAGCCATAAAATGGTTTTACATAAAAGAGATAGCTATAGTCCTAAATGGGATGGCAAAGACCGTTATTTTATTAGAATATATTCAGTGGAAGATATAAAAACCAAGGTATATTAAGCAAATTCTGCTCTATCATGGATATGGGTATAATAAAACCATAGTACTATGTAAATCACGTAAAAACGTCATTACGAGCATTCGTATAGAATGCGTGACAATCTAGTAGGTAGTGCGAAAACTCCTGAGATTAACGCATGTTGTTAACGCAACTCCTAACAATGACAGATAGTTTTTTAAAACTGTCCGATATTATGATAATACACAGACAGGGGTAAGAACAGTTTACCCCCAAATTTCTACTTTTTATAAGATAGCAAATTACAAAAAATAACTATTGGAAAAAGACTTATCCTCACTTATGAAGTATCGATAGAAACGCTACAATTAACGGTGAGAATTAAAAAGCTTTGTTATTGCTTTTTGTTTAAGTCTTTATGCTATTTCTTTGTTTTATAATTTTTGAACGTTAGAATTAACACCTAACTTAAGCAAAAGATTAAATCATGGTTATTTCTTTCTGCGGCTAACATCATTCTGGTACTACCTCTTCATATCTTAAATTAGCCATCATTCTCTAAAATGCGGCAATTCCTGGCTTCATAAAGCCTATATTTATATGTATTAAATTCATAGATGCACCCCAGACTGTAATACAAAATTGGCAATTTCTATATTATTATTTGATATAGCATAATCTAGAGGAGGCCAGCCCCCAAGCATGGTTGATTTACTCCATATCCATCATCTAATATTTTTTACTTCATCGATATTATACGCCTTAAATAGCATCTGCTATCGGTGTAATTAGATTTACAACTTTTTGATCATACTCAATACCTTCTACATATATTTTTTTACTCTTATACTCAAATTTACATTCGATCACATGAATAGAAGGAATAATAAAAATAATTATAAACTTTATTACTTAAATAATTTTTATAGAATGAATCTTAATTGTTAATTACTTGATCAATCTAGGTACTATGTAACTATGCAGCATCAAACCTTTATCGGTAAGGTAGACATTTTGATCTAACTTAATTAGGTCTTGGTTTTGATAATGTTTAAGATTATTCATGTCTAAAATATTCTCTAATTTTGTGTTCAATTTCTGCTCTAATATAGAAAGATTTATGCCACTTTTAAGACGCAATCCCATCATTAACATTTCTGCAATGACTTCTTGATGTGTTAACTTAATGTTAGTTTGAATACCAACATTTTTTATTTTAACCGAGTCTAACCATTTTTCAGGTTTATGCCACATCATAATTGCCAATACTGAACTTGAGGGTTCAATGATTCTACTATGAGCTCCAGGACCTATACCTAAATAACTATTATAATTCCAGTAAGTTAAATTATGCAAACATTCCTGACTTACTAGAGCATAATTAGATATCTCATATCTAAAATATTTTTTAGATTCTAGATAATGGTTTGTCCATTCATACATTTCAGCTGCTTCATCCGAATGCGGCAGAATCAGGGTACCGTCCCTAAATAATTTATAAAACAGTGTACCTTTTTCAATAGTCAGCTGATAAAGAGAAATATGCGAGGTAGCAAGCTGCATTGCTTGTTTTAATTCTTCTTGCCAGTCTTTTAATTTCTGACCACTACGTGCATATATTAAATCAAATGATACTCGTGGAAAAATCGTATTTGCCGTCTCAATTGTTTTAATTGCTTGCATACAATCATGGGTTCTACCTAGTTTTTTTAAATCGTCTTCTTTTAAGGATTGTACTCCAATTGAAACACGATTAATTCCGGCAGACTTGAATGCTTTAAACTTCTCAGTTTCAAAGGATGTAGGATTGGTTTCTAGAGTTATCTCGGTTTGATGATCAATAATCGCTATATTAATGATTTTATTTATTATTACTTCCACTATTACAGGATCCATTAATGAAGGAGTGCCACCACCAAAAAAAATAGATTTTATATATTTATTTTGAATAATGGGCTTAAAATACTCAATTTCCCTTTCATAGGACTTAAGCCACTGTTCATGATCTATAGTGCTTGCCACATGAGAATTAAAATCACAATACGGGCATTTTGACAAACAAAACGGCCAATGAATATAAATACTTAAATCATCTGTCGTAACTTTCATATTTTATATTTTTAAAGAATGCAGATAATTTATGTTAGTTTCTCAATTTCTTCTTTTTTGAATCCAATTAAGACAATTATTAAGTCAATTTTTAAACCAGCTTTGATTAAATTTTGTGCTATAATAATTTTTTCTTTTCTTTATACCTGCGATCTAAGAATTTTTCTACTTCTATTTTATCATTTTTCTTATTCAAGGTGTAGAACAAAATTAGCTCTATATAATCAATACCGATATTAATTTTAATAAATTCAGGGAAAAGATCAGCTATTTCTTGCCATCTCCTTAATAAATCTCATGCATGTATATGCTTCATAAAAAATTGTAAAATTCCAGACAAAGCATTTTCTTTCAATTTTTGATCAGATATATCATACACATTTATAAGTTGATAATCATTAATCCAAGTATTTTTAAGTGCACCATGATCAAACAAACTTCCATCAATTTTGAGGAGTATAATATTTTTATATACCGTTTAGAATACGCACCGATATATAAAAGGAAATTGGGTATTTTTGTTGTTTTTATATGATATTCATCAATATTTAACATATACTTAAATAAACGAAAAACCATATAATGATCAGATTGACTTTGCCGCCAAGTTTAGCTAAAAATAAAATATCCAATATGGATTTTAAGTGTTTTATCCACAAAACTATCTTTCTCCATTTTAAGAGTTTCAAAAGAAAGTAAATTTTGTATTAATGCGGTCAATGCATTTCCAAAAACTCTTTAGCAACTATCAGATTTTTAAATGTACTACTTACAATCTCATCATGTTTAGGATTTTTCTTTATTTGACATAATATAAATTTATGAAAACACTTTTCCAAGTCCACTACGTAATAGATTTTTAGGGTTTACTTTACTTGCTTTTTTCATCATATCGCTTATTTGCTTATATTGCTTTAGTAAAATATTTACCTTTTGTACTGTAGTACCGGCACCTAGAGCTATACGTTTTCTGCGAGAGGCATTAATTATATCAGGATTCTTACGTTCTTTCGGCGTCATAGATAAAATAATTGCTTCTTGATGTTCAATTATTTTACTATTTAGTTTTGACTGATCTATTTGATCCATAATTTTACCGCTACCCGGTAACATACTAAGTATACTTCCAAAACCTCCCATTTTTTTTATGCTTCTAATTTGCTGCATATAATCATTTAGATCGAATTTACCTTTTTTTAATTTAGCAGCTGTTTTTTCCGCTTCTTCTCTATTAACGAGACCAGATGCTTTTTCAATAAAGGATATAATATCGCCCATATCAAGTATTCGAGAAGCTAAACGTTTAGCATCGAACTCTTCTAAATCGGTTAGTTTTTCACCGTTACTCAAGAATTTAATCGGCTTTTTGGTAATATATTTTACACTAAGTGCTGCACCGCCTTTAGAATCACCGTCAATTCTAGATAAAATTAATCCTGAAATTTCTAACTTTTCATTAAAGCTACTTGCCGTAACTACGGCATCCTGCCCTGTCATACTGTCAATTACTAATAAAGTTTCCGTAGGCTCCACTATCTTTTTTATTGATAGTGCCTCCTCCATCATCTCTTTATCAATTTGTGTTCTACCGGCAGTATCATAAATTACGACATCATAAGCAGAGAGTTTAGCTTCAGCAATAGCTCTTTTGACAATATCAAGAGGTTTTTCACCTTGCACAATAGGTAATGAATTAATCTGTACTAAATTTGCAAGTATAGCTAGTTGCTCTTGTGCTGCTGGTCTGTAAGTATCCAGAGAAACAAGTAAAACTTTTTTATTGTGATTTTTAAGTCGTAAAGCAAGTTTACCACTCGCTGTAGTTTTACCACTACCTTGCAACCCTACCATTAAGAAATTTACAGGTGGCTTTGAATTTAAATTTAGCTTTGTCTCACTTTCACTGGCAGCTAAAAGATTTATCATCTCTTCATGGATAATTTTAATTATCATCTGCCCAGGTGAAACAGACTTAATAACCTCCTGCCCCAGTGCTTTTTGTTTAACTTCTGCTATAAAATCTTTTATCACAGGCAACGCTACATCCGACTCTAAAAGAGCTACTCTTATATCTCGCATAGTAGCATCTATTTGGGCTTCCGTCAAAATTCCTGAGCCAACTAGTTGATCAAAAGCCTTCGTTAAATTTTGTGTTAAAGTTTTAAACATGTAAATAATTTGATTTTAATAAAGTGCACAGAACCTAATATATTCTACGAGTAAATGAACAATAGTCAAAATAAAACATAAATTAAATTTGTATTTGAGATAGGGTGGGGCACGCTTCTATCATCAATATGTTTCAGCAACAATATATTTTGTTGTTTTATAGATAACGTGCAAGGGCAGAGTGATATCGACTTCTCAATTACTAGAAAATTCATTAACCACTAATATATAACTTGCTTTTAAGTCCAAATCATAATCAATGGTATTATATATTAACTTTTTTATGTTAGTAAATTTTTGCAGTAAATATGAAGGATGTTGATTGGATAGTTTATTAAAAATCTTATTTTCTAAATCTAGAAGTTCAATATTAACGTTAGCAGATTTTTTAAGAATTCTATTCATTAATAATAATATGTTATCAATAAAATCTAGCCATAATTCTCGGTCTTTAGTAGTAAAACGATTAATAAAATCTAATGTCTTATCATCTGCTATCGGCTGAATAAATTCAGAATATAATGGGTTTTGAGTATTATGGATAGATGATCTCATATTAATTTTAAAACATCTTGATCTAATCGTAGCAATAATACTTGCAGCTCTTGAAGTAATTAAAAAAATGTAACTATTCTTTGGTACATCTTCAAGAATTTTTAAGCATGAATTCGCTGCATTCAAATTCATAAGATCCGCCGAATAAATTACGGCAACTTTATAACCTGAGACTGCAGAAGTTTTATTTAAAAAGTCTTGTAACTTTCTTATTTGTTCAATAGAAATATTTTTAACATTAGATATACTTGAAGTTTCCCTAGCGATAAAATGATAATCAGGATTATTTTCAAGAGGAATGTTATTCTTAAAAAGCTTAACATATATAAAATCTTCTACATCTTTTAAAGCTTGCTCTATATTTTCAGCTTCGATAAGCCAACTATTATATAGCTTATTATATTTTAAGTTAAACTCTAGACGTTCGATTATCATAATATAAGAAGAGTTATCGTAGTAACAATATGGTGTAATATCATTATTTAAGTTGTACTTAAAAATTGTTCTATATTCATTCCGACTTTTGCAGAGCATTGTTGCATGAGCTGGTTTATCTAGTGTTACCCCGTAAGCTTATAACGGGGTTTGGAAAATTATTAGTGCTATAAGTTACTCCTTGAATGATATGGTCAAGTCACGGTATAACACCGAAGCATTTTTCTAGAGCCATACAAATAAAGCCCCATTTTGTAGGAATTATAAAATAAAACATTTATAACGGGTTCAGAATCATTAATTACAAGCTTCTTTCATTTTTCTTCCAGCTCTAAAAGTAGGTTGATTGTAAGCATCTATTTTCATTTTTGCTCCAGTTTTTGGATTACGACCCTCACGTGCTTTTCTATGATGTATTTCAAATGAACCAAAACCTGTTATATTAATATTATAATGACTCTTTATAGCATTAATCACACTATCAAGAACTAAATTAAGTGCTTTCTCAGCATCAGCTTTTGTTAATGATTTATATGAAGCATGTTTATGATTACGACCATGGTTGGTCATAAACGCTATAAATTCGGTTTTATTCATTTTTTTTGATTCGTGTTTGTTATGTGCACTCATAATAAAATCAACTCTCCTTTAATGGGTTAATATGCATTGATGGTTTTTTATAAAAAAATATATACAACTGGCAATAATATACATCAATATATTTTTTATGTGAGTTAATTATAACAAACTACCCACATACTGCAAATGCCAGTTATTTACACAGTTTAAAATACATACGTTATTATATTAATTTATAGAAAAATGTATCCATTTTACATCAGTAATACTGTTAAAACTATCGTAATCAAGTAATTAAAGTGAAAATTTATCATTAAAACAGTAATTTGTTATTGGGTAAAATTGTAGAAATCAGGATCTGAAGTGTTTCTTACCCTGATTTCAAAATATATTATTTTCTATAAAAAATTATAAGTTTTTACTCACAATAATATATTTTATAAAAGGTAGAAACCACCTTTTATCTTTTATATTCAATATTTCTCATTGAATAGCGGATTATGTAATAATCCGCTATTCGCATTAATTCAGAATAAAATTTTTTAAAAAATATATTAACAATGTTATTGTCTGAAATTTGCATTAAACGTCCAGTATTTACGACAGTTTTGAGTTTGGTTATCGTAGCTCTTGGAGGATTTTTTGTTACCAAACTACAAATTAGAGGAACTCCGGATATTTCAGTGCCCATTATAAATGTCAATGCTTATTATGCAGGTGCTGATGCTTTATATATGGAAAAAGAAATAACGACACGTATAGAAAAAGCTTTAAAGACGGTTAAAAATTTAGATTATATAACTTCTCACAGTTCCACGGGTAAAAGTAGTATTACTTTATCGTTTCTACTATCTACCGATATTGAAGTAGCACTAAACGATGTTCGTTCTAAAATATCGGATATCACTTATATGTTTCCACACGATATGAAAACTCCGTCGGTTGCAAAACTTGATACCAATAGTTTTCCAAGTCTTATAATAAGTATTGAAAGTGATCAATATAGCGATTTAGAATTAACAAAGATCGTCAAAGATAGTCTACAAACACCTTTAGATAAACTTACAAGTGTAGGACAATCACAAATTTATGGAGGCAGGGAATATATAATGAGAATAGAACCCGATTCCAAAAAATTATATCAGTATAAAATTTCTTTATTGGAGATTGAATCTGCAATAAAAGAACAAAATAAAGATTATCCCGCAGGCACAATTAAAACAAGAAGTAATAATTTTATAGTAACTCTTCAAGGTTCTTTATCTACACCGGAAGAATTCGGCAATATTATTCTAAAAGTACAAAATAGAAGCATAATAAAATTACGAGACATCGCAAAAATATCTTTAACTTCTCCCGATAAGGACATAATTTTCAGATATAACGGTAAAAGCTCTATTGCCCTTGGGCTTATAAAAGAATCAAAAGCTAACGTCATAGATTTATCAAATGAAGTAACTAAAGAATTAGAAAGAATTAAAAAATTAATGCCCAAAGGAATAAGCATGGGTGTCGTATATGATGGAGCAACACCTATAAAAGAATCCATTTATGCGGTATTTCAAACAATTGTTGAAGCTTTAATATTAGTAGTTTTAGTAATTTATTTATTTCTTGCTTCTGCTAAAATGACCTTAATTCTGTTTGTAACGATTCCAGTATCGTTGATCGGTACTTTTAGTGTAATGTATGCTTTTGGATTTTCTATTAATATATTTACGCTCCTTGCTATGATACTTGCTATAGGTATTGTAGTAGACGATGCAATAGTTATGCTTGAAAACATTTTTAGATATAATGAAATGGGGCATAAACCCATGGCAGCAGCTATGCTTGCTTCCAAAGAAATCGGCTTTGCAATCATTGCTATGACTATTACGCTTGCGGCCGTATTTTTACCTGTCGGTTTTATAGAGGGTTTCATTGGGAAACTGTTTATTGAATTTGCTTGGACTTTAGCATGTTGTGTTCTGTTCTCAGGATTTGTTGCTTTAACTTTGACTCCTATGATGTCAAGTCGTATGGTTACAAAACATAGTAAGGACTTACCAAAATTCTTAGTAAAGTTTAATGACATTTTACAATTTATTCAAAATAAATATATTTATTATCTAAATCTAACTTTTGAAAATAAAAAGAAAATTGTCATCATTATTGCATCATCATTTATAGTACTGATTATTAGTTTTAAATTTACTCAAAAAGTTTTTATACCACAAGAAGATGATGGATTTTTACAACTTTCTCTTAAAGGACCTGAAGGTTCTAGTTTGGAATCTTCTACTAAAGTAGTAACGGAAGCTGAAAAGATCCTTGCTAATTATAAAGATATATTAGGTTATCTGATGATAATAGGTGCCGGCGGTAGCGATAATGTTTTTGGGTTTATTCCATTAAAAGACTGGAGTGATCGTTCTCGTTCACAAGAAACTATTAAGAATATATTAAATAAGCAATTTTCCGAAATACCTGGTATGTCGATTTTTGCTATGGCTCCACGTTCAATGGTTAGTGGAAATGCAATTAGTCCTATCGAGTTTACTATTCAAACAAGCCTTGAATATGATGACCTAGATAAAATATCACAACAATTTATTGATATAATGAAAACAAATCCTATTTTCTTAAATGTCAATAGAAATTTACAATCGACAATACCGACTATAAGTATAGACGTTAAGCGTGATAAGGCTTATTTATACGGAATGGATTTGGCCAATATAGGCAAAACAGTACAATATTTACTTGCAGGTCAACAAATTGGAGATTTTAGAATAGGTAATGATTTATATAATGTTATATTACAATTTAATCCAAAAGATCGAAAAGATATTAGTGCTTTTAGTAAAATTTTAATTAGAGCAAAAAATAATAATATGTTACCGCTTGAATCGATAGCCAATATTACGGAAAAAATCTCAGTAAAATCATATAGTCATTATAATAATTCAAAATCCGTTACTATTTCTTCCGATCTTACTCCTGATGGAAAAATTAATGACGCAATCGATGAAATTAATAAAATCGCTGCTAAGTTACTTGATCCTAGTAATACGATAATTGAATATATTGGAGAAATTAAACAAATGAGAGAGGCAAACAGTAATATGCTTATAACATTTGTATTTGCTCTTGTATTTATCTATTTAGTGCTTGCAGCTCAATTTGAAAGTTTTACTGATCCTTTATTAATATTACTTGCTGTACCTTTCTCAATAACTGGCGGTGTACTTACACTATGGCTTGCAGGTAATAGCCTTAATATGTATAGCAATATCGGACTTATTACTTTAATTGGATTAATTACTAAGAATTCTATTATGATAGTAGAATTTGCTAATCAGCTAAGAGAAAAAGGAGTAAAGGTTCGGACAGCTATAATAGAATCCTCAAAACTTCGCTTGCGTCCAATTCTCATGACTAACCTTGCTGCTGTAGTCGGAGCTTTACCTCTAGTTTTTGCAGACGGGACCGGTGCTGCTGCTCGTAATTCTATCGGTTTTGTAATAGTTGGAGGATTAAGCTTCGGTACTATATTTACAATTTTTGTTATACCCGTAATATATCAAACTTTTAAGAAGGATTAATAAATTATAGAATTTTAAAATTTAGTAGACATAAAGCACAAAATGAGAAATGATTATTTTACGTTTAATGAATATGAGGTCAAAATATGTTAATAAATACTTCTAATAATCTGCTTATTACTACTATACATTTACTATCTTCTATAGGTGCTATAAATTGGGGCTTGGTTGGGTTATGTAATTTTAATTTAGTCACACTTTTATTTGGCTCATTTCCAATTATTGTTACAATACTTTATATAATTATAGGCTTTTGTGGTGTATATTCTTTCCTTTATTTAGGTAAACTATTTTAAATCTGGAATAGAAAATGGGAGTAAAACTGTGTTATTCTGTGGCCTACATTCATTGTTGTATGAATCAGAAAACTCCCTTGATGTCCTTTCCGAGGAAGTGGAAATCCAGTAATTAAAAAGCATAAATACTACTAGTATTGTTGTATTTTTTTTCAGATTTCCACCTCCGCAGGAATGAAATAGTAAGAGCTACTTGTGCTATAGCAGTTATCGCTGCTGTTTCAGCTCGCAGTATATTACTTCCTAAACTTATAGATTTTGTATTCTTATATGAGGCAAGAAGTTGAAGCTCATCAATAGTAAAACCGCCTTCCGGTCCAATAACAATATCTATATCACTATTATTAAGTAATGATGTAATTTGTAATATAGAGTTTTCTTCTTTTTCATATTCATTAGCATATAACATCAAATTATTATTCTTTTTAAGATAATCTTGTAATTTAATAGCTTGCTCAATTATTGGGGGAATAAGACGCTCTGATTGCTCTGTCGCTTCAATCATACATTTTGTTAAACGTTTGATATTTACCGATCTAAATTGACACCGCTTGGTAATTAATGGAATAATTTTAGTTATACCGAGTTGCGTAGCCATATTTATTGTGAGCATTAATTTATCTTGCTTTATTATAGCAACAGCAAGAGTTAAAGCAGATTCTGTATCAGGCTTCTTTAACTGTTCTTTAAGCTTAACCGATAGGTTATTTTTACCTATATCAGTAATTTGTGCTAAAAATTCTCCATCCGTACCGTTAAAGATACGCAAGCCATCATTTACTTTAAGACGTAGCACCGTTTTAATATAATGAATATGATCGTTTGCTAATTCTAGCTTGCTATTTTCAGCTAAATGACTATTAATATATATGCGGTTATATTTCATATATTTAGTACTCTGGACGATAAAAAGATAATAATATATCAGAAGAAAAAATTTGCCAAAAGAAAAAGAAATTGGTGGTGTTAAAGGTCTTAGGACCCGACAAGATACGGATATTATCATTATGAATAGTAACGCTTTCTAATACTGTTATAATTTTGTTGTGATTATTTTCATAATATTTTGTTATTACACATAATATTTCCTTTTCATTTGTTGTGTTCTTCTGTAGGAAAAATTTTTTAAAAGCCTGTTAGAATATTGTTAAGGTTGCCGGGAACTGGTGACTGTTACTGCATCTAATATTATGATATTAATTTATTAGTAACTAAGTTTTTAATAAAAAATACATTGATGAACTCCTGAGTGATAATATAAGCTGTATCAGTGTATTTTCATTAAAAATTTGTTAGAACATTCCCAAAATCCTTTTCCTGTGATTTCAAATTTTTTAGGGAATATACAGCTAGTTCATATTTATGCTTCATTGCCAGTGTATCAAAATCACATAATTTATCGAATCTTGTATTAGTGAATCATTAACTTCTGTCAATGCATTTAGAATATTTGCGTTTAAAGAGTCAAGAGCAGTTTCTTCATCTGTTAAAGATTTAATATCCACTTCTATGGGAATTTTAAATTTCATGTATAACCCGTTAATTTATTCTTTAATATAAATTTAATACTATCGCTTTCGTTGCTATCACTGATAGTACTAATAATAAATTCACCGACTTTTACCTTCCATATTACTGCTGCGTTTGGTTTTGCATTTTGCTACTCATGCATTACCTGCAAACCAAAAGATATTATTAGTTTTATTATCGTTGATTGCATTAAATTTTTTTGATTAAATTTAATCGGCAAACTAATTAACTGATTATACATAATATCTTGTGGATGAGCCGCTAGACATTTGGTAAATAAATATTTATATGCATCAAATAATATTAAGGTTGTTTCCCACATTTTTAAAGTGGATTTTGTGGTATTACTGCAAGGCTTAAAATATCAATCAAATTTAAGTCTTTTAGGCTGCGAAAATATAACTGCCGTCTGCTACCCATTCAATGTTACTACCGTAAGGCACTAGGTTTAGATAAGTTTCTAGGATTTCATCTTTTGAATAATATAGTTCTATATGCGCAGCTTTAATAATTTGATGAATTTTACTAAAGATAGTAGAAGAGTTGATTACGTATATAAGGCGTGTTACTTACATTGTTATAGTAGATTCTCCTATTTTTTGACCGTTTTCTAAATAAGTAGAATAAAAAGCTTTGGCTAAAGAAATGTGATTAACACCGCAATGTTTGTAAAAATGCCTATCTTCATAACAGTACTGCTTCTATAAAATTTGCTAGTATTTCGCTTAGCGGAGTGAATTATTGCTCATCACACGTCTTTGAGTCATAGAGAGCAGGAGGAATAATAAAATATAATATTATAATGCCGGTGATTGGAATAAAAAGTAATTTGGTTTTGAGAGACAAATTATATACCTTATAGTTTTTATTTTATTCTAGCTGTTGCTAATGTCATTCCCGCGAAAGCGGGACTCCAGAAAATATAAAATATCATGCTTTCCTATTATTGACTGGATTTTTGTGATCAATGAAATGACATTGGACTATGTAATAATCGTTATAAAGGATTAAAAAAATAATGGAAAATTTAATAATATAATATAGCTTGCATGTATAAAAGTAATATCGATTACCTTAATTAAACATTAACAGATCAACTAATTGTTAATATAATTAAATATTATGATTGTTATAAATATTAAACTATTGTATAAAACGCACTTTGCTATCCTAACTTATAGCTTGTCAATAAAAATTGCGTGACATAATATTTTTCGTGTATTACCCTCTTTAATATTAAATATTAATATTTTAAGTTATAATTAATATTTCATTAACAGGGAATAGATATTATTGCAAGAAATTTATAAATTTTTCTAAATTAAGTTTAATTTGTGCTACAACTACTAATGTAAGTAGTATAGCTTTAGAAGCTCAGGCTGCTGACCGTCGTATAGAGAGAGGTACATCGTGTTACTGCTGCTAGTGTTTTACGTAGCATGTGGAAGTTGCCGTTAATACAGCAGTGATTGGAGCAATGTATAGCTCTATTTGTAATATTGTTCAAATGAAATAGTGATATTATATCACATAGAATGTTATCTAATGCTGCGGTTGTTGCAGGTGATAAAGATGCAAGAGTATTAGATAAAGATGTTTGGATTGCCAGTATTTACTGTACTAATAAGTAAGGAGCACAAAAAGGTTTTGCCGGTTATAAAGGTCATGCTTTAGGCGGTACTATAGGTTTTGATATTGGGTTTAATAACTACAAAGATTTAGTCGGTATTGCCTAAACTGGATTCAAAGTTTACATCTAGTAGGTAGCGGTTAAATACTAATATTGATAGCAATATCCAGAAAGAATTACTGAAAAACTCATGATCCAAGCTATGTTTGCTTACAATTAGAATATCGTGAAGATTAAAATCAACCGTTAGGTACTATTGCTAATAATTATAACTTAATTATAACTTAATTATAACTTTGAAACCTTATTAAATTATAATTATCTTATGAATGGTGGTATTATTCTTACTTCAAATCTCGGTGTAAGAGATACAGTAACTCTAAAGATAGTGCATACCAAGAAAGCAATATAGGTATTTAGCATTTAAGTATTGCTTCTAAAAAAGAGCATTTATGGAATAGTATTTTAGGAAGCAAAGTAACCTTGACTTCTTACAGAAAATAGCAGCATGGTTTAGTATGACGCCTGCACTTCAAGCATCTATGGAATTAACTATAAAAGTAAAAAACTTAATGCTAAAGTAAAATGGAAAGATAGAGAAGGTAATGAAACCATTGCATTACCAACGCAGTACAAAGTCAGTTATAATATCGGTGCTAACATTTTAATGTATTACTTGAATATAACTGCTAATTACAATCAAAGCCACAAAGGTCTTTTGTGAAGTTATAGATTATTATTCCATGCATGGCTTGGAAAACTTAGCTGTTACCCCGTGACTTGATCACATGGTCCAGTTTAAAATACTAAAATTATGTATTTTAAAGTTGTGTTTATGAATACCGTGGTCGAGCCACCGGTATACACAGTAAGCTTTTTCAGCTTCTAAAAGAATTACATAAGGGCCATACAATAATGCTTATTACTGGTCTCTTACTACTAAAACTGATATATCTGAATGGCGGACGATTTTAGAAGCATTAGGTCCAAGCATATAATCTTTTAATTGCAGTCTAACTGCAGAGATTATTATTAAATCCGCTTTAATTTCATTAGAGTGCTTAATTATTTCATCATAAACGGCACCGCTACCTATATAATAATCTGTTGCAATTTCATCGGGAATATACTGTTTGATAAGCTCTTTAATTTGGGCTTGATACTTTTCTTTTTTCTCTGTTCTCCAATTTTTAGGTAAATAATCTTCAAACAGTTTTGTACCGAATTCAGGAATTACATACATAAAATACAATTTTGCTTGAAACGAAGTAGCAAGCATTAAAGCCTTAGAAAGAATGCCTTTTATAGATTTTTTATCATTTAAATCTATAGGTATAAGTATATTTTTAAATCTGATATTTCCAGACATAAGATATTGTTAGTTTTTATTTCTTACTGCATCATGTTTTGGTAGAACAAAATTTTTAGTATCAGCAAAATAGTTAATGTCAAAGTTATTTAATAAGTAATTAGAAAGTTTAAAATTTGCTACGTTTCTATGAAAAGCTCCAATAAATTTATCTAAAATATCACGATTCGCATCATCTCTAGTGACTAGAATTGCCGATACTTTTATTGTAGTTTGATCATTGGCAATTGCTGGATATAAACCCTTGTGAAGTATAGTTTTATGAAAAGCTCTATTTTGTTTTACTAATTTTGCTATTTTATCATTTTCAATGGAAATGAAATCAACTTTACACTTATTAGCTATTAAATTTACTAAGGGGTTAGAGTGTCCAACCATCATGATTATAGCATCTATTTCCTTATTACAGAATTTATCAATAGAATCTTCATAATTAATTTGTAGCTCTTCAGGTGCTTTAGAAAATTTATATAAAGAACGTACAGCATCATAAGTAATATTACTACCGGAAAATGCTGGACCATTAGTTATTTTTTTTCCGTCAATATCAGCAAAAACTTTTATTTTATCCTCATCTTTTACAATAACCGTAAAAAATTCATCATGTAGATTAAGAACCTGACGTAAATTTTGCATTTTTTCTTGATCGTGATAATAACCTATACCCTCATATGCTTCTAATGCAATATTGGCCTGCACTAAGGCTAAATCAATTTTACCTTGTTGTAATAATTTTAAATTTTCTATACTGCCGTTTGTTGCAACAACTTCACATTTAATATGTTCATTATTTTTATTATCATTTGTAATAGTTTTGCATAAATCAAGTCCAATAGCATAATATCCTTTTAAAATAGAGCCGGTACCGATTTTAATGACTTTTGGAGCAGCATAAATATTACTATAAATAAGCAATATGCTAACAATAGTAGTATATAACCCTAATTTCAAACTATTCATAAACCTAATTCAGATTATTTGCGGTGTTTTGCTCTTCTTCATGTTCGCCAAGTTTTAGTTCCAATAAATTAATTGAACCGATATTTATACCTTTATCTGAAAACTCAATATTAAACTTAGCTTTATCCATATTGTTATATGCCCAATTCGTATCATTTTGATCTATATTTAAATCAGTGTCGGAAGCTTTATTAATTGCCTTAGCAATAATTGTTTTAATTATTTTTTTAGAAAAAATAATATTATTCGGTAATAATTTATCAACTATGGAATTATAATTTTCCAGCTCAAAATATAGTTTTCCTTCCGGTAATTTATTGGCAAAGAATTGTAAAGCACCGTTTACAGTAACTTTAGAATCATTATCACAAGTAAAAATCAATCTTTCTATATTAAAATTTTGTAAAATAGCTGAATTTTCTCTGTCTTCAGCAAATTTTAAAGAGATAGCAATATCTAAATTAGCATTTTTAAAATGCAAAATATCTTTTGTTGAATCATAATTCATATTTAAAGATAAGGATATATTTTCCTTACTTGCTAAATTTTGTTTTCTTATAAGAAATGCTAAATTATTAATTTTAAAAATTTCATAATTATCTTTAAATATTGATAATGCTTTATTATTTAACTGAATTGATTTGAATATCTCTTTTAAATTATCATCCTTTGATATTTTATATAAAGGTTTATTAAATTTTCCTATACTTTTTATGTCATCATCACTGCGTATATCATAGGTAAATGTTTTATCACCGTAATTAGCAACTTCTCTAATAAAAGGACCAAAATTAAGAGTGGCTCTTTTAGTACTAAAAGCTATATTTAGGACAATATTTTCGCTAGTAAATTCTTTAGAATTTACATGATCAATTAATTTTACTTTAGGATCCGTTACGGTAATTTTCCAATTAAAAGGATAACCTGAAAACTTAACCACATTATAATATATTTTAAGATTATCGGATTCAGAATTTTTAATTAAACTTACAACGTTATTTTTTATAGTATATGCAATTGCAAACCATATTATAGTAAAGGCTAAAAACACAAAAAGAAGTATTTTACGTATCACTGTTTTAATCCATTATAATTTTATATTACGAGTAGCAGAAGGAAGACGTACTTTTATGCCATCTAATTCTTCGGTTAAAATAATTTGACACCCTAACCTAGAAGTATCCGTAAGACCGAAGGCTAAGTCAAGCATATCTTCTTCTGCTTCCGTAGGTTTTTTAAATTTGTTGTAAAATTCTTCTTCTAAAATAACGTGACAAGTGGCACAAGCAAGTGATCCTTCACAAGCTCCCTCAAGGTCTATATCGTTACTATGGGCGATTTCTAAAATAGAAAGCCCTATGGGTGCTTCTACTGTTTTTTCTTCTCCATCATTTATAATAAATGTTACTTTTATTTTTCCTGACATTCTTCTTATTTTCCTTATCTAAATTTGCGATTATATATAATTATTTTATATATAACTGAGGCTATTGAATATGATTGATATTTTTACCTTTTAGCAAATCATTAATTATTATATTAAACTTTGTATCAATAGATTTTTGTATTTTGGATTTAAAATCTTTAATAGAATTATTAATTAAGATCGGATCTCTAGTACGTGCAGCTTCTTTTATGTTATCTAATAAAGAATTAATTATAGATATCTCACTTTCTGATAATAACGTTGTTAATTTTGCTATCGCACGTTCTATGTTAAAGATTAAAGACTCTGCATTAATTACTGCTTCTTGTAATAATCTTGTAGTATAATCTATTTTAGCATTTTTATAAGCTTTTTCTAGCATAATATCAATCTCCGTTTTATCAATACCGTGATTTGGTTTTACTTCTATAGTATGTGATGTATGACTGATTTTCTCATAAGCAGAAACGGATAATATACCGTCTGCGTCAATAGCAAAAGTAACTTCAACTCTAATATCACCTGCTTTCATTGGTGGTAATCCTTTTAACTCAAATCTTGCAAGGCTGCGACAATCTACTGCCATTTCACGTTCACCTTGCAATATATGAAATTGTATACCGGTTTGATTGTCGGCATAAGTTGTAAATTCTTTTACTACTGAAATAGGAATCGGAGTATTACGCATGATGATTTTTTCAACTATGCCGCCATATAATTCCATGCCCAGCGATAAAGGTACTACATCAATCAATAATGAATTTGTATGTGGTGTTATTAAATTTTCTGCTTGTAATGCAGCCCCCCATACAACTGCTTTGTCAGGATCGATATCTGAGAGAATATCTACTTTAAATGCTTTATATAATTCATTTTTTATTAAAGAAATGCGGGTTGCACCTCCTACTAAAATAACTCCATCTATATTTGGATTTCCTGCTTGTTCTAAACACTCTTTGGCTATATTGATAGTACGTTTTATTAAAGGTAAAATTAATAATTCTAATGTTTGCTTATTCAGTGATATGTTATCATTATTAAAATTATCTTCATATGTTAATGTTTCTTTTACTTTTTTTGTAAGTTGTAAAGTATCTATAGAATCAGGTAAATCAAATTTATTACAAAGATATTGTGTAATTACTACATCTATATCGTCACCACCAAGCATATTATCGCCATTTGTTGCTATAACTTGAAAAATACCTTCTTGTATATTAAGAATAGATACATCAAAAGTGCCACCGCCTAGGTCATATACTAAATAATAACCGTTTTGATTAGACTCCTCAGGCAGTTCTACTTCTAGAGGTAACTTGTGCGTCAATCCGCTGCTCGGATCCTCACGTACTGCTTTATACGTTGCGGTGCTGTGCTGCAGCATGTTTCCTACAAATTCCTCTCTATAAGGGAGCTTTCTAGTGAGTCTATTTTTATTTAAGCCGTAAGCATAGGCAGCAGCAGTAGGTTCGGCAATGAGTCTTAATACTTCAAGACCTGCTATTTTAGCAGCAAGTATTACTTCGCCTCTTGCTGCATCATTAAAATGTGCAGGTACCGTTATAACTGCTTTAGTTATATTAGTCTTTAATTGCTTCTCTGCTTGATTTTTTAGATAAATAAAAACTTCTGCTGCAATTTCAGGAATTCGCATCCTTTTATTGGCAAAATTTAGCTTAGGTTTATCACTATTTATATCTAGATAATCTTTAACTAACGAAAAAAGTATGGGCGTATTTAGAATTTCTTTTAATGTTTTCCCGAATAGTCTTTTAATAGAACGCAATCCGTTATTATTACCTATCGTAAAATTTCCGTCTGTAAATTCTATAGTAGTCGGAATTAATTCTTTATCATCGATAGTCTTAATAACTTTAACTTTTCTATTAGTTGAAACAGCTATTAATGAGTTAGTAGTACCAAAATCAATACCGACTGCTATTTGCCGTTCTTGTTTAAAATCAGCTTGCTCCGGTTCCTTAATTTCTATTATTTGCATGATTTTATTTTTTTTTGCAGCTTATTAAGCAATGTTCCAATATATTTAAGTTTGCTAGTTTTTATAGTCGCATCTGATAGATTTTGTTCTTCAAAAGCTTGTTTTAAAGAATCAATTTCGTGTTTTTCCATTAATTCATATTTAGCTTTTATTTTTTCTAGATCACTACATATAGTAGTATTTTCAATTATTTCCATTTCATCCCAAAATATGCTTAACTCTAGGCTAGAAAGTAGAGTGCGTGCCTTTTGGTCATTCAAGTTTATATTTTGCAAAAGCAGCATATATTCGGCACGTTTTAAGGCATCTTTAAGAGTAGAGTAAGCTTTATTTAATTCAGCCGCAATAATTAGATTTTGTTCCTTTTCTTGCAAAGTTTTTGCTTTATCAGGATGATATTTTACCTGCATAGCAAAATATTGCTTTTCTAGTATCTTAAGATCAATATTATAATCTTGCTGTAGCCCTAATAATTGAAAATAATTTTGCACTTTTACTTTTCTATAATTCTAAGTTATTTTAGGTTTTGTTGCATAGTTTTTAAAAAACGACCAATATCACTCCCGCATAGGCTGGAATCCAGAAAACCTATTATAAACAACTTGTTGTTTTAGGTTAATTTTGTTAATTAATGTGTAATTTTTATTAAGGTTATTTTTCTGGATTCCAACCTATGCGGGAGTGATATTAGTCCATGCAACGACGCCAATTTTCAAACTAAATAACTAAATGAGTATACACGAAAAATTTAAAAAATACAATTATGGAAATAGACTTATTACAGTATGAGAAGAAATATCAGGAGTATATTGTAGCCGGTATAGATGAAGCAGGTCGAGGACCGCTCGCAGGTCCGGTAGTAGCTAGTGCCGTTGTAATAGATAATACAAATATTATCACAGGTATTAAAGATTCTAAAAAGCTTTCTAAAAGGAAAAGAGAATTATTGTATGAGCAAATAACCAGTAATTATATTTGGTCAACCGCTATTATTTCCCATACCGAAATTGATGAGATTAATATATTAGAAGCAACTAAAAAAGCTTGTTCTATTGCTGCAGCAAATCTTACTATTAAACCGGAAATAGTTTTAGTTGATGGTAATATGCAGTTTAATGACAAGAGATTTGTTAGTATAATTAAGGGTGATAATTTATCGTTATCGATTGCAGCGGCTTCTATTGTTGCAAAAATTACTAGGGATCGTTTGATGTTAGATTTAAGCACTGAATTTCCACAATATTTATGGTACAAAAATTCCGGCTACGGTACTAAAGAACATATCCAAGCTATTAATACGCATGGCTTATCACCGTATCATAGGAAAAGCTTTAGGTATAGTTGTTTTATTTGAAAAATTGGTGTCGTTGTTTCTCACTTTTGATCCTCACCTAGGTCAAATTACACTGCGGTCAAAAGCTTCGTATTACCTTGCTCTTTTCCAAATTAAACTGTGTTTACTTCTGCTCTCTTGACATTAAATAAAAATATTAGCTCAATTCCAACGCTGCCTCTTCTAGATTTTTTAGCTGATCACGAAGTTTTGTGGCTTGTTCAAATTCAAGATTACTTGCAGCTTTAAGCATTGCTTTTTTTAATTTGTAAATATGAGCTTTTAGTTTAGCAGGGTTATCAAATAAAATATGAGCTTGTTTTTTATCAAGTTTACTATCGATTTTCTTAAGTGCTGTTAAAGCGTAAATAGTACGGTTGATAGTTTGTGGAATTATGCCGTGTTTTTCATTATATTCTTGTTGAATCTGTCGTCTACGCATCGTTTCACTAACAGCTTTATCAATAGATTTAGTTATTTTATCAGCATAAAGTATTACTCTGCCCTCGCTATTGCGTGCAGCTCTTCCAATCGTTTGTATTAACGATACTTCTGACCGTAAAAACCCTTCCTTGTCAGCATCAAGTATGGCTACTAAACCGCATTCAGGGATATCAAGTCCCTCACGAAGCAAATTAATACCTACTAAAATATTGATAGTACCTTGTCTTAAATCTCTTAATATTTCAAGACGTTCAAGTGTATGAACGTTAGAATGTAAATAAGAGCTTTTATATTTTAGTTCCTGTAAATAGGTAGTTAAATCTTCTGCCATTTTTTTTGTTAAGGTGGTGACTAAAACACGCAAACCTTTAGCAATAGTGGTTTGAATCTCGCTAATTAAATCCTCAACTTGGTTAGTAGCAGGCTTTATAATGCATTCAGGATCAAGCAGTCCCGTAGGTCTGATAATTAATTCTACTACAAGGCCGCCGGTTTCTTCTAACTCGAATGGTCCCGGAGTTGCAGATACAAAAATGGTTTGCGGTCTAAATTTTTCCCATTCTTCAAATTTTAAGGGTCTATTATCAAGAGCAGAAGGCAGACGAAACCCATGCTCTACCAATACTTTTTTTCTTGCTCGATCACCGTTGTACATCGCTCTAATTTGTGGTACGGATACATGGCTTTCATCAACAAATAATAACGCATCTTTCGGTAGATACTCAAACAAAGTCGGTGGTGGCTCACCGGCGTTACGTCCTGTAAGGAATCTCGAATAATTTTCAATGCCTTTACAGCTACCGGTTGTAGTTAACATTTCAAGATCATATTGAGTACGTTGATTTAGTCTTTGGGTTTCAAGTATTTTATTTTGTGACTTTAATAATTCTAAGCGTTTTTGTAACTCTACCTCAATCTCTGATATGGCTTTATTTACTGTTTCTTGCGGTATCACGAAATGTGAATTACCAAAGACCATAGCTTTATCGAGTTTAGCAAGTTTTGTGCCTGTTAGGGGATCAAATTCATGTATATATTCGAGTTCATTGCCAACAAACGATAAACGCCAAGCTTTATCGCTATAATGTGATGGAAAAATATCGATATTATCACCTTTAACCCGAAAACAGCCACGTTCAAACCCAATATCATTACGCTCATATTGCAGATTTACCAAATCACTTAGTAGTTTATCACGAGGGTAGCTTTTACCTGATTCTAAATTAACCGTCATTTGGTAATATAAATTAGGAGAGCCAAGCCCGTAAATACATGAAACGGAAGAAACTACTATAACGTCACGTCTTTCTAAGAGTGATCTTGTAGCGGAATGACGCATTAAATCAATCTGCTCGTTAATTGATGAGTCTTTTTCTATAAAAGTATCAGTGCGTGCTATATAAGCTTCGGGCTGATAATAATCATAATATGAGACAAAATACTCAATGGCATTTTTCGGGAACATCAATTTCATTTCTGAATAAATTTGAGCAGCTAAAGTTTTATTATGTGCCATAATAAGAGTAGGGCGATTCATTCTTGCAATAATATTCGCCATAGTAAAAGTCTTACCTGATCCCGTAATACCGAGCAACATTTGGGAACGTTTCTTGCTATTTAATCCTGCTATAATTTCATCTATTGCTTTTGGCTGATCTCCTGCCGGTTTATATTCTGAGATAATAGAAAAATTATTCATGCATTTTTACTTGCTTTAAAAACTATATTTTAAGATAATATATTAAAATCTAACAAAAAAATATAACATTGTGAATAAAACTATATTACATACGATCATTATTTATACTCTCGCTAGTTGTCCTTATTGTATCAAAGCTAAAGCGTTGCTTGATAAGAAAGAGGTAGTTTATGAGGAAATTGAAGTAAGTAATTTTACTCAGGAAGAGAAAGAAAAGTTAATTAAGAAAGCTGGTGGCAGCAGAACCGTCCCACAGATATTTATAAATAATATTCATATAGGTGGTAATGATGATTTACAGAAGCTTAATGAAGAAGGCAGGCTTGATAAGTTGTTAGAAGGACAGCCGAAGAAGACTCCACCTGCCGCCGCCAGTGTGTAGGAAGTAAAAGAGCTAGTGGGCGCTCTATATCATTTCCGCATAAGCATTGCTGTATAGATCGCAAAACGCGTTCGATGTCATAATGTGGTTTGACCACGGTATCCAAAAAATAAACTTACAATACTAATAATTTTAGTATTTTAAACTGAATCTAGCTCACAAGTCGTGGAGATGACAGGGGTGGACTCGATCTACACCACAATACCTTCCCGTGTGTAGGCGGGAATCCAGAAAAAATAAATAATAAAAAAGAAGTGGCCTCGTAGTTGGAAAATAAAATTAATAGAAAAACTCAATCCTGATTGGAAGATTTAGGTAAGTATTTTCTGGATGCTCGTCTACGCGTGCATGACAATCGGGTCACACCTGCTACATTCTGACTGAATGACAAAGCCATACAAATTCACACAAACCTCAATAGCAATGTTCAAAAACAACAATAATAAAAATTCATTCTATCTACTTCTTCCTTATTTATGGTCGAAGAATTTTGATATTAGGTTACGTATTGTTGTCTCTCTTATTTGTCTAGTCATAGCTAAAATAATCAATATTTTTGTTCCGATTGTTTATAAATATATAATAGACGGATTAAATAAAAACTTTGCTCTTTCGGTTATTATTGGGATTATTTTTTTATATGGTAGTGCTAAAATTCTTGTCCAAATTTTCAGTGAGCTGCGAAATATCATTTTTTCAAAAGTAGGGCATCAGGCGACTCGCTTAGTTGCTCTAAATGTTTTTAAACATAATGCATAATTTAAGTATACGTTTTCATGTTACCCGAAAAACAGGAGTCTTAAGTAGATCAATAGAGCGTGGCACTAAAGGTATTGAAGCGGTATTGCGGTATTCACTATTTAGTATTTTCCCGACAAGCGTAGAAATCGTACTTGTAAGTGGGATGTTATGGTATGTTTATGGTATATGGTTTGCCATGACTATTTTAATAACAATGATAGTTTATGGTGGTTATACTTTCCTAATTAGCATTTGGAGGATTTCCTTTGTAAGGGAAATGAATCAAAGCGACAACAATGCTAATAATAGGGTAATCGATAGTTTGTTGAATTTCGAAACCATTAAATATTTTGGTAATGAGGAATATGAGGCAGTGAAATTTCATGAGGCTTTACAAACTTATGAAAGATCATCCACTAAAACTACTAACAGTCTATCGATTTTAAATATCGGGCAGGATATTATTATATCCTTAGGGCTTGTTTCTTTAATGATACTTTCGGTAAATGCTATTAACCAAAATAAAATGACCGTCGGTGATTTAATAATGGTTAATACTTACCTATTTCAATTATCAATTCCACTTTCAATACTTGGGTTTGCTTATAGGGAAATTAAGAATGCTCTAGTTAGTATGGAAGATATGTTTAAGCTGCTTAATATACCGGCGGAAGTACAGGATGCGGTAAATGCTAAGGAGTTAATTATCTTAAAAGGTGAGGTTACTTTTGATAATGTTAGTTTCGCTTATAATCAGGAACGTCTGATTTTGCATAATATAAGCTTTACGATCGGACGTGGCAAAACCTTAGCAGTAGTTGGTAGTAGTGGGGCAGGTAAATCAACTATCTCACGCTTGCTTTTTAGATTTTACGATATTAGTAGCGGTAGTATTGCTATAGACGATCAAGATATAAGAGAAGTTACGCAACAATCGCTTCGTAAATGTATCGGAATTGTGCCGCAAGATATAGTATTGTTTAACGGTACGATATATTACAATATCGCATACGGTAATAATACAGTAAGTTTTGATGAAGTTATAGCAGCCTCAAAACATGCCCATATTCATGATTTTATTAGCATGCTGCCTGAAGGCTATGATACGCAGGTAGGCGAGAGAGGCTTAAAGCTTTCAGGCGGTGAGAAACAACGTATAGCGATAGCAAGAATAATCATAAAAATCCAGCAATATATGTTTTTGACGAAGCAACTAGCTCGCTTGATACTAAAACCGAAAAGCTAATTCAATTAAGCCTTAAAGAAGTCTTGACACACCATGCTACCCTGATCATTGCTCATAGATTATCGACTATTATTGATGCAGATGAAATTATTGTTTTAGATAGTGGCTATATAATAGAGCAAGGCAACCATAAAAGCTTGTTACAGCACAAAGGCTATTACGCAGAACTTTGGTATAAACAGCAGGAGGAAAATAATAGTTAATATATTTACCTTTATTAATTTTGTTATATAATGCTATTTTCAATAGTAATTAAAATAGAAAATAAATTATGATGCGACAAAATATTAGAAATAATGCTGATATAGAGACTACTACAGTAAACCAAAATTTGATTGCTGTTTCAGTAGTGGATACTATTATTTTTAGTTGATTCAGTAGTAATTCTTGCTATTTTTAGTCCAATCCTAAATGTGGGAATGATTATTGACTCTACAAGTACTGATTTACCAATAGCTAGAGTTAGTGGTATTAATTTACCTATGGCCGGTTTAGTTAGTTCAGAAACGACAAACACAAATTTAACAAATTACACCGATATTGGTGCTGTAATATTAGTTCATAAGATGCAGCTCTTAGCTTGGCATGTATGTTAGCTAATACTATGAGATCGAGAGCAGTTCCTAATTCTGCTTCTAATAATCAAAATAGAATAGATATTCTTATACGGGCTTTGTGGAAGCTACTATTATTAGAACTAAGAATTTTAATAAAGTAATAAGAATTAATGGTATAAACATTAGTAAAGAAGTGATTAGTAAAATAAGTCCAGGTCAAAAGTATTAGTTAAAGCTGATTCTCAAGGGAATATAACTGCTAAGTTTGAAATAGTATTATTAAAAGATTTTTTGCTTATTCATGCGTTCCTAAAACCATAGTGATTACGGTAATAAACAGACTAGAAGGATTCAGTATATTGATTGGTGATTCTAATCCTAGACTTATAGAGACTTGTTAGTTTAATCTAATATAAACAAATGTTGTTGCTTGGCTTGCCGATGCCATACCCACTAACTTAAGGCTCACTTGCGTGATGTATATCCGAGTCTTCATTGTGGAGCGGGCATTGTTACGTAGAGCGAAAAACGTGTTCAGCGTCATACCGTAGCTTGACCACGGTATCCAAAATAATAATTTACAGTACTAATAATTTTAGTATTTTAAACTGGATCTAGCTCACAAGCTGCGGGATGACAATCAGAAAATTGATGCACGCAACAACGCTGATCAAATTATGGGTTTGTTTATGGCATGCTTTTATTATTTTTTTGTTGAAAGTGGCTATTTTAGTATTGATCATTATAGCAAGTTCTAGGTAAGAAGTATCATAGTAAATAATTTATTTTGTATCGCTAGTTCATTAATAAAATACAAAGATTTAGGCATACATGAGAATTTATCAATATAAATTGGCAAATGCTGAATAGTTTCTAAATATTCTTGATAATCTTCTAGCTTAATTCTTTATTCTGTTTATAGCAGAGAATAAAACATGTATCTCAAGTTGATTTTCTTCAGACAAACATCGACGACATAACTATAGAGCAGTCAATAATAAATTCATTTACTTCCTTCATTTTCGTTTCAATAATATCCTGAAAACTGCCAAGAGGAAGACGTTTTTTTAAATTCTGTGGCCTAATAAAAGCTTCTTCTATTTTTATTGTGATAATATTTTTTAAACGTAATAGCGATTTCTTGAACTCAATTTATTATACAAATTTCTTCTCTTTTTAAACAATTTCAGACACATGGGTTTTAGCTTCAAAGATTCCAATAGTTCTTCATATTTTTACTAGATTAATATACTAGTTTATTTTAGTTAATGTATCAACCTATTCTTATTCTATGACTTCTCCTAGCTTATCTACTTTATTTTCAACTTCAGTACTACATAATACAGAGCTGTTTTACTGTTAATATCTTGTGCATTTACATCACATAAATATATTCTTACGTTGAAATATTATCTTCTTTAACTGCTGCATGTAAAGGCAGTAATTGCTTAAGCTTTTTTATTTTATTGCTTTATTTTCAAAAAATTTTCTTAAATCTTAATATAATAGGGCTATTTAAAATTAAATATGCATCTTATAAAAGAACTATTAATTAAAAAATTTATCAAAAGTTTGTTTAGCGATTTTATACCAAGAGTTTTCAGAAGTAGTAGCTTTATTACTAAAGCCACATATAATTAGATGGTCTTTAGCTCTCGTCATTGCAACGTAGAGTAGTCTTATATATTCCTGTAGATCTTTTAGTTTTTCAGCTTCTTTTAGTTCTTGCAAAAATTGTGGAGTATCAGCAGCATTCGCAGAAAAAAACATTTCCCCGTTATCATTCCAAATAAATTTATTGCTGCTTACCGGTAAAGAAGTAGAATCACATAATATAACAATAGGGGCTTCAAGCCCCTTAGAGCCGTGTACAGTCATTACTCTTATTTTATCCGAATGTTCCATATTACGTTTAATATAGATATTGTTATTTTCAAACCAAGCGACGAATCCTTGCAAAGAATTATCAATATCATTCGCATAATTACTACTTAATGTTAATAACTCATTTATCATGTCATCACTATCATCGCCGTTATGAACATTTAAGAGTTCACGCAAATTTAGACTATTAACTACTATAGTAAAAAAATTCTCGGCAGTTGAGGTTTTATAAATCTCAATGAAGGAATTTAATTTTTCGTATATATCAAGGTATAATGATAGAGTATCCCACAGGCTTTGATCTTTTTTATTTATAAGAAGTTCATATAATTGCTGCTCATTTATTCCAATAATCGGTGATTTTAGTAAGCAGGCAAGGTTTAAATCATCATCAGGTAATAACACAAATTTAGCCACGGACATTAAATCCATTATCGATAAATGATCTTTAAGATTAATTCTATCACTTATCTCAATCTTAAGCTTAGCTTTGCTAAGTTCTTTTATCAAATTATTACTAAATTCATCTCGCTTTCGTACTAGTATCATAAAATCTTTTTCAGATATACGCGATGAATTTGAAAAATTGGCTGAATCGTTTTTGTAATCACTATGACTAGGACACTGAACGTTTAGTATACACTCTGCTCCTTGGTTTACAAACTCCTTGCTATTTTCCAAGTTGATCTTCGTATAACCACTCTTCATTGCACAGATAGAGGGTAAGATTTCTTTGCTTTCTATTTTTTCTTTTATGAAATTTACAATTTGCTCTATAAGTAAATCGGCTGCAGATTTAGAATTTTTATAATCTTCAGGCAATGCCCAAAAAAGTTCTTCTTGTTTTTTGCTTGTCACTAAGGGCCAAACTGTTACTGTACCTTGATGTGTACGAAATGATGATATTAAAGGATTATCTGGAAAGAATAAATTAGGGTAATCAGATTTTATATTTTGCAAAACATAGTGAGTAAATTGTAAAATCTCTGTACATGATCTATATGAATATTCAAGGGTGATATTTTTGAATTTCTTATTAGCCTTTGTAAGGTTTGCTTTTAGTTGCTCATTTACTAAGCTGAAATTACGAAGATCGGCACCTTGAAAACTGAAGATGGATTGTTTATCGTCGCCTACTATAAAAATGCTATTATTTGGCTTATCCATGGCATTAAATTCTGTTATTAAAGTAGTAATAATATTCCACTGCGTGGGGGTTGTGTCTTGTGCTTCATCAACCAAAATATGATTTATTTTACTCTCCAGCTTATGCAGCAACCATTCGTGCGTAGCTTTATTATTTAGTAATTTTTCGGTGTAGTAAATTAAATCATCATAATCGAGTAAATTATTTTCTTCTTTATATGAATCGTATTTTTTTAAAATAATATAAGCAAGTTTAGTAAGTAAATTCGTGTGATATTCTAGTTCCTCTATGCGACGTAGCTCATCTAAGTGATAAATTTCAGAGGTAATTTTTTCTAGCTCTAATAATAATTTAGGATATTTTCTTATTAATTCTTTCGATAAAAGACTTTTACGTTTTTTCCCGTCTTTGGTAAAAAAAAATTCTTTTGGTTCTATTTCCAAATCATATTTTACAAATAAGTTTTTTACCTTATCGTAAATATTATTTAATTCTCCTAATGCTAATCTTTTATTTTGTATTTCTCCTGGAATAGTTTTATGAGTAAATAACTTTTTGAATTTAATTTTTTGCTCTATGATTTCGCTAAAAATATCTTGCAGAGTGATTTCATGAAAACGGTTAAGTAAAATTTTCATTAAGTCATTATGCTCATCGCTTAAGTAAATTTCATTTCTAATATTTAGGAAGATATCTTGTAGTTTAGTTTCTTCAAGAATCTTAAATTCCGGTGTGATACCTGCTTCTAAAGGACAAGTTTTAAGGATTTTTTGACAAAAAGCATGGATAGTATAGATATTTAAAGGCTCATTGCTATTTAGTATTTTATCGTATAAAGTTTTTGCGTTTTCTAGTTCTGGTTGCAACGGCTTATTGCCTAGCATTAAAAACAGTTCTTCTTCTAGTTTTTCTGCATTGCAAAGAGAAAGATATTTAAGTTTACTATTAATCCTTGCTTGCATTTCTACAGCAGCAGCATTAGTAAAAGTAAGGCATAAAATATTTGCAGGTTCTACGCCTTTGATCAATAAGCGTAAGAACCGATCGGTTAGGACCTTGGTTTTACCAGTACCTGCTGATGCCGATACCCAAACGGAATACTTGGGATCAGATGCTTCTTGTTGTAAGTCACTCATTATTTTTTTGCCATATTGTATGGATCCAATGTCATTCCTGCGTGGATCAATTTTTCCTCTGTCACCCCCCCCCACGTGACTTAATCACGGGGTCCAGCTTAAAATACTACTATTATTAGTATTCTAAATTATTTTTTGGATACCATATGCAAGCCATAGGGTGACACCAAAAAGCGTTTTTCAAAAGTTATGTATTTTATAATGACGCTTATAAATTACATAGATTACGATTAAGGAAATAGCAAGTCCAAACCAAGTTAGGGCGTATTCTAAATGGTCGTTTCTAATAGCTTTTACATGATTTATTGAAAGAGGTAATAAAATATCTAAATTGCTAATGTTTTTTCCTTCCTCGATAATATAAAAATTCTCTAGATTTAACCCTAAAGCTTTGGATGCAGCTTTTAAATCTAACGTTAGCCACACATTATTTTTTATATCGTTGGCAGGTAAGTAACTACGGGTTTTTTCGGAAGGCATAGTAACACCAATTATTTCATGTTTTTGATTATTGGCTGCTTGTGTAATAATATTTTTATTGCGATTACTAAACCAGCCTCGTGCTACTAAAATAATTTGTTCTTCTAGAGTTTTAAAGGGAGTAACTAAATAATAGCCGTCTTTTTCACTCGACATTGATCGCCTACCATATAAATATATGTCTTTATTAAGCAAAAATTGACCAGTAATTTTTACCTTACGATAAATAAAATTGCTACCAAGTTCTTCTAAATTAATTGCAGGTGAAGTGAGATTAGCTTGCATTGAGGCTAAAAATAATTTCTTTTCTTTTAAGCGACTAATCTGCCAAAATCCTAAAGAGATAAGTGTTATAAAGGTTATAAGTACAAAGAAATTTGTTAAATTAATTTTGTTAGTCATGGTTGTCCAATGTCACTCCCACGTTGATCAGTTTTTTTTGTTGTCATACCGTGGCTTGACCAAGGTATCTAGAAATACAATTTAAAATGCTAATTTTTTTAACTGGATACTGTGGTCAAACCACGGTATAATACTGAGTGCATTTTTTTTTTTGATTCACACAACAATGCCACCGTAGAAATGATATTAGTATCACAATTTAAGCCGGTGTTAAAATCTTATTTATAAAATCTTTATGTTTCTGTAGTTCTTCTTTTGTAGGTTTAATAACTATAGTAGTTTGTTGTGTTTTGTTATTTACTTGATGCGTTGCTAAATTATTTATTCTGATAGATCTATCAACTATCTTAAAAGTCGATTGTCTACCACCTGTTAGTGCTACATACACTTCTGCAAGTAATGCCGCATCTTTCAAAGCACTGTGAACTTGTCTACCAGAATTATCAACTTTAAATCTTTTACATAATGCATCAAGATTATATTTTGCTCCAGGAAACATGCTTCTAGCCATCACAAGAGTATCAATAGTATTTGCTAGTTCCAAGAGTTTAATTTCTGTTCTCTTTAATAATGATAATTCATGATTTAGAAATTTAATATCGAAAGGAGCATTATGAATAATAAGTTTACTATCTGAGATAAACTCTAAAAAATCATCGGCTATTGTATGAAATAAAGGTTTATCTTTCAAAAATTCATCGGAAAGGCCGTGAATTCTATAAGCCTCAAACGGCATGTCTCGCTCAGGATTAATATAAAAATGAAAATTCCTGCCTGTTAATACCTTATTTACCATCTCAATAGCACCAATCTCAACGATTCGGTGACCTTGTTGTGGGTCAAGTCCTGTAGTTTCGGTATCTAAAATTATTTCTCTTAAACTTGACATTCTAACTTTTTTATTAAATTACTTATTTGTTTTTCCAAGTCTAACATATCAACGCCGCTATTTATAGAAAAATCTGCTTTTGCTATTTTGCTCTCTTGTGGTAGTTGAATTTCTTTGATTTTATTATAAATTGCTATATCAAACGAAGATCTAGTCATCGCTCTTTGCATTCTTACTTCTTCAGAGCAATATATTGTTACGACAAAATCAAAATATTGATCAAATTTAGCTTCATAAAGTAGAGGTATTTCAGCAAAACCAAATTTGGAAGTAGCGTTTTCTTTTTTAAATAAAATTAGTTTATCTATTAGTAATGGGTAAATAAAATTTTGTAATTTCTCTCTAGATAGGTCATTATTATAGATTAAATTACTGATTTTTCTGATATTGAAATACTCAAGTTCAGGTAGTAATTTCAAGATTTGAGTTTGCACTCTCAAATCTTGATATAATTTTTTTATACATCGATCAGCACAAAAAGTTTTATATCCCTTCTCTGCTAGATAATCCAAAATAAACGTTTTTCCTGATGCATAGTTACCGGTAATACCTATTGCTAACATTTTGCTATAAAAATTTTATGTTCATTAGCGAGTTTTACAGTTAATTCTTGTTCAACTACAATCATTTCACCTGCTTTGATTGCTATACCGCAATAATTATACTTAGCAAGGTTTTGTATAGTGCCCGGCCCGATCGTCGGGATATCTAGCCTTGTATCCTGACCTAATTTGGGTATTTTTACTAACACTCCTTCATGATGATTTTTACGTAAATCTGCACATCTCGCTATTAAATTATCCGTCCCTTCGGCAGCTTCTATACCAAGTATATAGCCACTTTCAATTATAACCGATTGTGCAATGTCGAATGGACTTAAATGATTTAATATTTTTATTCCAAGCTCAATATCATTTTTATCTGAACTCTTAGGGTGAGTATCGGTTATAATATTGGAGTCACATTGTTGATTTTTATATATTTTGTTACTTGAAATTACTTTAAAACCGTAACTTTCAAAAAAATCTGCTACTGTTTTTAGCAAACTATCATCTCCTCGAATTTTTTGCCCAAGTATTTTGAAAAGTAATAAACCGCCTATTTTATCTACGGCTAAATTTTTAAAATTCGGTCTATTAACACCGCCTATAAAAATAATATTTTGTACTTCATTCTCCTTAAAATATTTTATAGCTTCCCCAACCATACCAATTTTAAAAACTTTGTATTCAAAATTTTTAATTTGGTTTATATCGGTTTCGCCTTGAATGGCTGTTATATAACATTTACCGCCTTGCGTAGTATAATTCTTGGCTATTAAGTAAGGTAATGAGCCTCTGCCTGCGATAATTCCAAGATTTGGTAGCATAATAAGTTTTTAATTTAGAAGTCTCAACATTTATTATAAGTGCATATTATAAGTGCATTTTAAATATAAATCTAGAATTCTTATTTAACCTTTACATTTTGATCAAATTAAGGTATAATACTAGGTGCTAATATAGCTATAGTAATAAACGTAATTTAGAATAGAGGTTGCGGACTCGGGGGCAGTACCCGACGCCTCCACCAATATTTAAGTGTTATATATGGTTTTTATGTTACTCCTGCGAAAGCAGGAATCCAGTCAACATGTAGACAATTGTTGATGTTTGTTTTATCACTATGTACCTATAGTAAGGTTACTTTTTCTGGATTCCCGCTTTCACACGGGAATGTAAAACGAGCGACCATAATAACAATTTTGGGGGCGAAATAGGATCGACGTGCTTAATAAAAAAATTGCTTTTACTCGGGATGATTCCACCGATGACTTTTGTCATATGGATCAAAACAAAGAAGCGCAAACGATAATGATCGTTATGTAGGTGCTCCAGCTTTAGCTGCAGCTTAAACCTACGCGGCTTGGGTTGAGGGTTTGCCGGGCAACAGAAAAACCCTCACGTATACTTGTTTAATTTGAAAAATGGGCAATAAAGTCTTTTGGGTAATCTCTTCACTCACGTACTAGTATGTACTCTGCGATTATCAGCCTCAAGACTGATTCCTCTTTTCCAAATTAAAATTTGTCTACCTATTTTTAGTTTAGGGTGTATTATTGTACTTTTCTCATATGAATACCGAATATAAAAAATTTGTAAATGAATATATGCTAGAATTTGTGAAAAAAATTCTAACAAAAATTCAGCATGAAAATTTATATTGGGATCAGTTAATATATATATCATATAGAACTGATAATCCTGCAGTAATTTTACCCTTAAAAGTTAAGCAAGCATATCCAAAACAAATAACAATAGTATTGCAATATCAGTTTGAAAATTTAATAGTAAATGATACTGGCTTTTCTTTAACTGTAAGTTTTTACGGTGTTAAAGAAATAATTTACGTACCTTTTGATGCACTTATCAGTTTTATTGATTCCAATAATAATTACAGCTTAACTTTTAATCAGTTGTTAAATGTACAAGAATATCATCAACATGAAAAGGAAATAAGGAATAATAAAAGTTGTAAGACTTCATTATCTCCAAATCCAAATGTTATAATGTTAGATAAGTTTCGTAATTCTTCTAAACCTAAACCTCATTAAAATATTGAACGAGAATATATCGAAAGTAGTTATATATACTGATGGTGCATGTGCAGGTAATCCTGGTCCCGGAGGATGGGGAGCTTTACTTCAATTTAATGATACCAGCAAAGAAATATTAGGGTATGAATTAGATACGACAAATAATCGTATGGAAATTACAGCAGCACTTGAAGCATTGAGGATTTTGAAAAAATCTTGTAATGTTGAGATTTATACTGATAGTAAATATTTACAACAAGGAATTACCACTTGGATTCATAATTGGGTAAAAAATAATTGGTGTAAAAGCAATAATGAAGCAGTTAAAAATGCTGATTTATGGCAAAAATTATACGCAGAATTGAGTAAACATACTATTATTTGGAAATGGGTAAAAGGTCATGCAAATAATAGCGGTAATATTGCTGCCGATAAGCTTGCAGCGCAAGGAAGACAAACTGCTATAGAAATTTTAAAATGTCGTGTATAGATAAGTTTTTTATTACTTTTTTTCACAAAAAAGTAGGAGAAGATGAGTTTTTGAATCAATATTATGAAAGCCGTAATATTGATTATTTAGGACGTCCAAGGAGATTTGTTATTTATAACAATGTAAATGAACCTACAAAAATTGCGCCAAGTTGGCATGTTTGGTTACATCATCTAGTAAATGAGATACCAAAAAATATTCAGCTTTTTCCATGGCAAGATAATACACATCTTGCCAAATTCACTTATAGAGAGGAATTTAAAGGAGACACGGAATGCAGCACCGCAGCGTACATAAACATACGTGAGGATGCGAGTACTGGATCGACGTATAAATTACCGCTAGAAGTAGAGTGTGCAAAGATGTCTAATAAAATAGCTAAAAAGCCGCCTAAAACATCATATCTTAAATATAATAGATGGCAACCGTAAATTAATAAAATATACAAAATAATGAAACAGAATGTTATTGAAACAATTATCGGCTTTGTAGTATTAATTATTGTCTTGCTATTTTTGATTTTTGCCTACAAAACAGGTTATTCTATCACTAGCTCAAAAGGTTATCAGGTAACTGCTAATTTTCAGAGTGCAGAGGGTATAGCAGTCGGAAGTGATGTAATGATTTCAGGTATAAAAATTGGTAGTATAAAGAAAATTACTTTAGACCCAAATAGCTTTTACGCAATAGTATATCTAAATATTAATGATGATGTTAAAATACCTAAAGATTCTAAAGCTCAAGTAGTAACCAGTGGGTTATTTGGAAGTAAGTATATTTCAATCGTACCCGGTAATGATGATGAAAATTTAGCGGCTAATGAAGAAATAAGATATACTCAATCAGCAATAAATATTGAATTATTAATTAATAAAATCGTTTCTTCATTTGGCAGTAAATGGTAAGAAACAAAAAATCATTAAATTCAGCCTAATCTATTTTAGATGCGGTTTTTTATTTTAAAATTTCTAATGTATGAATGATTCAAAAGTAGCATTAGGTGTGAAAAAAATCTTATTGTAAACTATTTGTCTATTTTTTAACATTCTAATGTTTAGTTTTAATAGTTACTACTAATTATTATTATTGTTCAGATATTACGGAATTTTATTTTCTTATGTAAAGTGAAATAATATCTATTATATCTTCTATGGTTATTGAAGCTATTAGATATATAATAGATATTATACTTTAGATTCTTTAAGATGAAAAAGTAGAAAGTTATTAGAGAGCATCAGTATAGTACCACGTTGACTTTACTTACTTAGTTTCAACTAAGACCTTAATAAGATATTTACCTACGATAATTCACTATGTTCCACCATACTTATATTAAAAGAAAGTTCTTAAAAATGTTACATATCCACTTAAAGTAATAATTTATTTCTTGGTTTAGGTAACTCTAAACCAAGCTTTAAATCAATTCTATCTTACTTAAAAATACAGTTTTAATATTAAGCTCATATGATGCCAAATTTTGCAAGATTCGCTTTTATACGTTTTCGTTCTTCACGTCTATCACACAATGGGGCTGAGTTTGCTATAATTTATTGCCATATTATCAATAAAATAGTTTAAAGAATCTCTAAATAATTTGCTTAATTTTTCATCATTTTCAAGTTCTTCATAATATGATAACGATTTTGCAGTTCTTAACTTAAAATATAATTTAATCATTTCAAGAGTAGAATAATCTATCACAGTTATTATATTTATTAATTGACATATTTTTACTATATTTAATTATAGCTATCGACAGTAGTGTAATATTTTTCTCTTCAATCTAACAATGAACAGTTGATATTACTTAATTTTCAATTAGTTTATTTATTTATCACATATTTATTGTGCAGCTAATAGAGCATGAGTAAATTTTTTGATCAAGTTGATAGCTTATAAGTACTTGGTTAAAACTTTAGATATATCAATTATTACAAAGGAACTTAAATATTTATACATGAAGCATAGTAATAAATATTTGTATAAATCAACTTTCAACCTAACTAAATTAATTTTTTAAATTATTTATTTATATTCATTTTCGTAGGTATATTATCTTGGTATAAAAGTTAATTTTATGTTTGGTGATGAAAGAGCCAGAGAAAGTGATGAGCTATAATTTAAAAATTTTTTAAAAAGTACACTAAATTTAAAAAATTTGCAATGAGCTTGCAGAATTAATTATTGTCTATACACATACTTATTCTGAAGACGGCGTTATCATATGATAAATTAATCTTTGCTAAGATAAGTGTTGTAAGGGTTACTTGGAGAGAGACACAGGATATAATAAGCCGAGATATGAGTCGTGGTATAGATCTATTTAAGAAAATATATGCAGTTTCAATCTATGTTGGTTTAACGTCGAGTGCCGGTGAAGAAGGTTGTTTCAATGTGAGATTTGTAACTCTAGAAGAAGCAGGAAAGCTAAAACATAGAAAATGATCAAATAAAATTAAGCGTTCATGATAAAGAACAAACTAATGATAATGCATTACTTAGCAGGTGCATTTCCTCCTAGTACCTTATTTATGAAATCCTATTAAATATAATTCAGATAACATTATGAATTGGTACTTATTAATAGGTAGAATTTGAAGAAATTAGCACAAGCCCTCTTAAAATAATAGGTAAATCAGATTAAGTTTTAAGTTTATCATAAAGATTTTGAATTATTGAAACAATCAATAAAAATTTCTGGACGTTTGTACGCTATTCTTAGTAAAGATATTGTGGGGGCGATGAAATATCCTCATCCCTTATCCCTGACATTCCAATCCTTATGAAGTGTATTAAATTGCACGGCGTTTTCTTATTTATCGTGTAAAGCGAAATTTCATATTGACTTTTAAAACAGTATAAATTTCTTTACTTTAATTTTTTATAAAGAAATTATACCGGGTTATGAAGAAAAACAGGGAAATTTAACTCAAAAACAAAATGAAGCTGTAGGGTTTGTATCTATCGGTACATTCCTTGGATATTTTGATTTTATGCTATATATACATATGGTAGTAATTCTTAATGAATTATTTTTTCTACCTCTAATCCCCAAAGTCCATCTTTTAAGACAATTGAGACCTTTTAGTGCTGTGATTTTTGGGGTGGATAGGCGAAAAATATAGGTCAAAGCAACTATAAGTAATTACTACAGCAATTATGGCATTTGAAGCTAGAAATAATAAATGGTCATTATTATTAATAATGTTATTCTTTTTATAATAAGGATCAATTATAGCATAACAACAAACTTCTTCTACTAATGCTTTAGCACTGTCAATGCCTAAATATAAAGCAAGAGTAAGAAATATATGAATGTTTCTATTGCTTTTTTTCTTTTTTTGCTTCGTTCTTAGAATATAAGGTTAAAATATTATGAAGCCGATCAAACAATTTAATCAATATTATTTTCTTGATCTTTTGAATAAAATGCAATGTTTATAACTTCTCTAATAGTTTATTCTTCACCATTGATAGAGAGCATTCTAACCATTTGACCAATTCATGGATTAAATATTTGTACAATAATTGCTTCAGTAAGTTCTGTATTCTCAATAGTATTGTGAAGTAGAACAGTATTTAGCATGTGAGAAGTAAAAAACTTAGGGACTTCGTCTTGTTACAAACTCCTCAAGCATAATCGTGACTCTGATTGGATGTGAATCGTAAAAGGATCGCCCGATTGACGCATTTGTAAGCCATGATATTTACAAGCGTAATAAATGCGTTTTTTTACTTCTTCTATATCCACAGTACTTAT
This sequence comes from Rickettsia canadensis str. McKiel, assembly GCF_000014345.1. Taxonomy (NCBI): domain Bacteria; kingdom Pseudomonadati; phylum Pseudomonadota; class Alphaproteobacteria; order Rickettsiales; family Rickettsiaceae; genus Rickettsia; species Rickettsia canadensis. Next base: position 256,937 of record NC_009879.1, read on the forward strand.
ACTTTATACTTTAGTGTTGAAATATTCGAGTTTATCAAGCAATTTTTTAGCATAAACTTAAAGTTTAAACTTTTCTTTCCAAGGACTTATATTTTCCATAAAAGTTATTTTATTTATATTACAAATAGTTAATTAAAAGCAAAAGTTAAAAAATTTAACAAATAATTTTTATTTTAAATATATATATTAGTAACTTTTGACTGCATTGTATTTAAACAACTTCATGCTGTTTTGTTATTTATTGTCACTTCTTGTTCTTGCTGTAATTTATACTCTGCTGCTTTTTCTTCCATTATAGTTAAACAAGAAATAACAAGAAGTTAAAAAACTAGTAAGAATAATAGCAAATGTATTAATATTAACTTAAGATCTTCCCTTGCATTTTGAGCTTTTAAAAGCTTTTCCTCCTCTTCATCTACTATTAACGCAGAGGTTAAAATTTCTTTTTCTTTATTTTTCATGTTTTAACTCTTAAGAATTATTTTATGAATAAAGTTTAATTCTCATTTAAGAGAAGTAATACAAATAAGTCAATGACTATAATTGTTGATTGTAATAATTAAATTTATTTCATCTAAAAACATAATGATGTAAAGTTAAAAAGATCATTATTAAGATTTGCATTACCATTAACAACATTATGAATCAAGAAACAATAAAACTAATAATGTAGTTAAAGCTATTTACGATGCTTATAACGTTGAAATCACAGAAGAACAAGCCATGACAAGCAGTGAAGAATTTTATCACATTTTGCCAAAAGCTTATAGAAATAAAAACTAGATTAGAAAAGGAAAAAATAATAAAACAGTATCAATTGACTTTTTTGCGAAGTTATATATAAAATCGTACCTGCAATAGCAGCAGTGCTGTTTCAGGGCTTCAAAACCTCTTGTTACCATGGTGGTATCTACACCATTAAACAAGACCATCATCAACTTTTTTATGGTTGGGGTGATGGTAAGCATGTCCAGAGTTTAGAGTATTACTTTAAACTTAAAACCTATTGTGAACTGTTGGTAACGGTTTGTTTGAACTCTCTAACCACCAAGGGTTTATGCTCTTCGTTGGTTAAAACTTAACTCAATTAAGTAACTGATAATATGACCGCTCAATTGTCTCTTTTTAGAAAACATAAACAAGAAGAATCAAAGAAAAGCTTTAAAAAGAACATAAAGTAAAAAATAGCAGAACCTTTGACCAAAGAAACCATACAAAGAATAGATGAACGCTTAGCAGTATTAGAAAAAATGTATAAAGATTCTAAGAAATAAATGTTAATTTTTTACTAGAGTAATAAAACCACAATATCAATAGGTAGGCTAATCTTATAATCGCCTAAAGATCGAGAAAGTTTTACCAACAACTTTTTCAAGCCTGTTAGAAAATCCAAGGTCTAATCTCACAAGTAATAAATATGAAAGATGGTTTATATTAAATCGGTTTTTCATTTAGGAAATGTAGCTATTCAAACTATAATATAAATACTGGTGGGGAGCTTCGAACATTATGTGAACTGTTTGTCAGGAGTTCAGGTTAGCTTTGATTCAGACAGTGTTTTAATTCTTGTTATGCTTTAATTTAACACTAATGGTATGGCTTATTACCATATGGACATTTAATATAAAGCAAACTATTATTTGATTATAGGTTAAAAATACATTCATTCCTCTTTTGAATGGGATGAAGAAAAAATAAAATTAATAACTAGAATCATAATGTAAGTTTTGATGAATCCTAGAAAACTTTTCTTAATATAAAAAGAATAATTTTAGAAAAAATAGACCATAGTATTACTGAGCAAAGATATTTTTGTTTAGGAAAAGTTGACGATAATATTTTAGTCCGTTTTATGTTTCAAGATAACCATATAAGAATTTTTGCAGCGGGATACCTGCAAAAAGGTAAGAGGATTTATGAGCAAGAAAACAAAACATACTAACGGAGCAATAGGTACAGTAATAAAAGATTTTTTACCACATCCTAAAGAGTTATTATTAAAAGATGATTCAGTAAAAGTAACTATTTGGTTAAGCAAAGAAAGTATAGAATTTTTTAAAGGTTAGGCAGCTACTACCAACTTTTCTTATCAAAAAATGGTTAGGATTTTACTAGGTAAGTATACTAAGCATTATAAAGACAATAAAAGAGAATTTTACTGAGCTGGCGGAGAGAGAGGGATTCGAACCCTCGATACGGTATGAACCGTATAACGGTTTAGCAAACCGTCGCCTTCAGCCACTCGGCCATCTCTCCGGTTATGGCTTAACTTTATATCATCTAAATTATAAAATTTCTAGAATTATTTTAGGATTTTTATTACTGATTTAAATATTATTTATAATCATAGTTTAGTAGTTTTGAAGAAACTTTAGCCATAGGGAGCATAGTATTATAATACCAATGAATAGGTAATTCTTGCCAAGGTTCTAAATAATCAATAAAATATTCTATCACTTTAGGTTCTGTTGTATTTTCACAAATATTAACAAGTTGTGTGGTTATATGACAAATAGAATCCATATCGTCTTTATATTTATCTATCATATATTTTAAAATTTCAATTCGTTTTTCTAAATCGAGCGAGAGAATTTAAGATTAATAATTTTACTATTTAAAGTTTTGTCGCATTATATATTAAAAAGCCGAGTTATATTATAAGAATCAGTATTACTTGCATATTTATCCATCACATAGTTTATGGTTTTAGTTTGCTTTTCTAAATTATAAGAGAGAGCCTGAAAGCAATGATTGTGCAAAATCATCATTATCACTACAGATGCTAAATAATATTTCTGAAGATTCTGTGCTAAGATTATTAAATAATTTTTGATATTTCACTAAAAACCTATTCCAGATTATCGCTTTAATATTTATAAAACCCTTATAGTTTTTTGGTTGACATTTTCGATCTATATTCTTGTGACAGCACCAAAAAGTTGATTTTATCTAAATTTTGATGAAAATTTTTAGATCTTCAAAATGTGTAGCTATAAAAAGGATTGTAAACTGAGTAATAAAAGAATCTACCAAATAAAATTGGTGATATTTGATAAATCTGTTACTAGCGTGCTCTCTAGTTTTCTAATATCATTTACTATGTCACCTATATATTAAAATTCTTCTTCCGTATGATTTTAATATTTTAATCTTTCAAGGTAATAAACTTTACCTTTTACTATTTTATCTGTTATTGTATAGTTTTTAATTATAGGTTCTTCATAATTAGCAATAATATAAATTTCCGGATTAGATATATCTTTTAAATTATTTCTCAGCATATTTTTTACTATTTTTACCGTATTTTAATTTAGATAATCAAGTTCTAATATATGAGAATATTGGTAAGTAACAAACTCATACATTTTATAAAAGGAAGAATATAGCAAGGATATTCACCTTTTTAAATATCGCCTCCGATCAGAAGCAATCTTCTTATTTCTTATAACACTCTTCATTTTATCTATTATTAGTATTTTCTAAAGCAACCTTCCAGCTCTTTTATTCTTTCATTTAGATAGCTTTTTCAATTAAAATTCTAATTGCTTAAAAAACTAAAACTAATTTTCATATAATAATATTGAGTTAATTTAAAAGCTTGGTAAATCAGAAGTTATTAGAGAGCGTTATTTGTGAACATTGTCTAAAAAATGCTGTAGTTCTGATATATTACTTAATTTAAATGGATAATCGCTTTTGCGTAGCATATTTGTTAACACATTTCCTGCTCCTATTTCTACTATATGAGTGATTTCTAGCGTATTAAATAGTTCTAGAGTTTCACGCCATCTAACTCGTCCGCATATCTGAAGAATTAAATTTTGTTTAATTTCTAGGGGATTAGTAGTAGGTTTTGCGGTATAATTCTGAATTACCGGTATTATTGGTTTGTTAATTACTGTTTTATCAAGTGCCAGTTGCATTTTATGCTCTGCAAGTTTCATTAAGCTACAGTGAAATGGAGCACTCACTTTCAGCTTGATAGCTTTATAACCTAAATCTTTAATTATGCTGATAGCATAATCGATAGCATCTACTTTGCCGCTAATCACTATTTGCCCTTCAATGTTATCGTTGGCTATTTGGCATAAATTTATTTTGTTGATATCTTCTAATATTTGTTCAAGCTTTTGAAGCGGAATATTGATACAAGCTGCCATGCTTCCCTCACCTTCGGGACATGCTTCTTGCATAGATGTACTACGTACATGAAGTAGTTTTGCAGTATCTATAAGGCTAATACTTTCAGCAGCACAAAGAGCACTATATTCACCTAGAGAGTGACCAGCAGCATAATCGCAAAGACTATCCAAACTTTTACCGGTTTCAGCTTTGATAGTATTTATTATTGCCATAGATACTGCCATTAATGCTGGTTGTGCGTTGGTAGTTAGTGTTAGTTCCTCAGGAGTGCTATTAAAGATTATGTCGGTAAGCTTGCGGTTGAGTGCTTCATCGATGGTTTGAAATGTTTCTTTAGCTGGTTTAAAATTATTGTAAAAATCTCTTCCCATGCCACTCAACTGTGATCCTTGGCCAGGGAAAATAAAGGCTGTTTTCATATTTTAGTCTTATTGATTGAGCTTATTAACAAATATTATGAAATTTTGAAATAGTCAAATTATTTTAAACATTTATGATTACTTTTTTCAATTGTTACGCTAGGAATATTAGCTACTATTAATTTAATCTACATTAATTATTTCAACTTAAATAATATTATTATATTATAACAAATAAATACGTAGAATAGAATATGAAATTAGGAGACTATTGTACAGAATTAGAAGACATTGCTTGTGGTCCATATCTTACTGCATTTAAGAAATTGTTTAGTAAGCTGTTATACAGTGGCAGGAACAAAGAAAAAGAGATATATTTGGATATTTATAAGGAAGTTATAGATCAGATACAAGCTAGTATTAAAATTATTGAATTAAATAAGTTGCACAGTAAAAGCTAAAATGAAATAACCACTCCTTTTTCAAATGCAGTGGAGAAAGGTGTTAATAAATTAAAATCCGAATTTCTTCTGAAATATAAGTAAATTGATTAATTAAGATTAAAATTGAAAAACATGTAGTAATTTTCCCTAATAATGTTATTGAAACCCATAAATTAGAATTAATGCAATTAAACTGAGAATCAAAAATTTGAATTACAAAATGAGAGTATAAGCTTTAGTGAGTTTAGCAATAAAATTTAAAACGTAAAGGATAAAAATTTTGTAAAAATTAAGGCTAATATTTGTGAAATCAATACATTGCCTGAGGAACTTAAAAAGGCTATTTATATACCCTAAGAATATAAAAAATCTATAAGTTAGCTTTTAACCATAATATTCAATTAGAAAAATTTGTAGAATTTATCTCTAATGTGCTGAAAAATATAGTGAATTTAAGGATTACTTTTGTAGTGAAGAAAGAAACAGCTTATAAGATTTACTTTAAAGTTATTAATAAAAGTCAATTAGTTGAAAAAATTTTGAAACTCATATAAAGATAATTATGACAAAATAGAATAAAATAGTTTATGAATTACAAGCTTGTTTAGGTTTATATGAATATAATTGCAGCATTCCTAAGTTTGATTTATTAGGGTACGATTATTATCCTAATTATGGTTATGATAATATCTTGAATATCAATTATTTAAATTTTAGATATAGGAGTTAAATTGAAATAAAAAATATTTAAGTTGAAATTATAAATAAATATTACTACTATTATGTAATTTAAACTAAATTCTGTGAAATTAATGATGTTGTAAATATCTTATATCCTTTCTTAATTAAGTATTAGTTATTTTTAATAGGACTCATTATTTCTAAAATATGAAAATATGAAAAAAACTTAAAAATTCCAGCACTGAGAATTAGTTTTTTAAAAATCTTATTTTAAATTAGATGATATAAGGATGGTTTCGCAGGAAGAGAGCTAGCAGGTGATCAAGAGTTAAGTAGTTTTTTATAGAGACAACTTAAAATACATCCTTTTTTATTTCATCTAAAAAGGATATAACAGCTTTGTATGAAGTGCTACATAATAATAAGTCTTAGGATCAAGAAGCAAATAGATTATTATATTATTTACTACCTGATCGTATAAAGAGCAAGATGCCAAAAAGAACAAAAATAGATTTAGTGAATTTTCTTTCATAGAACCTAATATATAATATAGAAGTTTGTCCACTCTTACAATTATCAATACAAGCAATCCTTGAAAGAAATTTATTATGTCTCTATAATTCATTTAATTAAATTTAAGGCTAAGTAATTGTGACTGATAAATATTCTTCTAATTTAGTACCGGTAAATATTGAAGATGAGATGAAAGTATCTTATCTTGATTATGCTATGAGCGTTATAGTAAGTAGAGCTATACCAGATGTTCGAGACGGCTTAAAGCCGGTACATCGCAGAATTATCTATTCCATGTATGAAGCCGGTAATCATGCCAGCAAACCTTATAGAAAATCTGCTAGAATAGTCGGTGACGTGATGGGTAAATACCATCCACACGGGGATAGTGCTATTTACGACTCATTAGTACGTATGGCACAAGATTTTTCTTTGCGTTTACCGCTTGTAGATGGGCAGGGTAATTTCGGCTCAATGGACGGTGATGCAGCGGCGGCAATGAGGTATACTGAATCTCGAATGGCAAAGGTTTCGCATAAACTTGTGGAAGATATCGATAAAGAAACCGTTAGCTTTAATCCTAATTATGATGGTTCTGAAGAAGAGCCGTCAGTACTTCCTGCAATGTTTCCAAATTTATTGGTTAACGGTAGTGGTGGTATTGCCGTCGGTATGGCAACTAATATCCCTCCTCATAATCTTGGTGAAGTGATTGATGCTTGTTGTTTATACATAGATAATAACGATATAGAGATTTTAGATTTACTCGAAGTCGTTAAAGGACCGGATTTTCCTACGGGTTCAATGATTTTAGGTATTAGCGGTATTAGATCCGCATATCTTACCGGTAGAGGTAGTATCATTATGCGAGGTCGGGCCGAGATTGAGAATATAGGTAATAGCCGTCAAGCAATTATTATTACCGAAATACCTTATATGGTAAATAAAGCAAGGCTTGTTGAGAAGATCGCTGAAATGGTTAAGGAAAAACGTATAGAGGGTATAAGTGATTTACGTGATGAATCGAATAAAAACGGCGTAAGGATTTTTATTGAATTAAAAAAAGATGTAGAAGCTGAAGTAGTCTTAAATCAAATATATGCTTGTACGCAGCTTCAAACCAGTTTTGGTGTTATTATGCTTGCTCTTAAAGACGGGCTACCGAAAGTTATGAATTTGAAAGAAGTAATTGCTGCTTTCGTTAGTTTTAGGGAAGTAGTAATTACTAACCGTACTGTATATTTGTTAAATAAAGCAAGAGATAAGGCACATATTTTATTAGGGCTAACTATTGCCGTTAGCAATATTGATGAAATAATACGTATTATTAAAGCTTCAAATGATCCAAATACTGCTAAACAAGAAGTAATGGCACGCAAATGGAATGCATTAAATATTCTACCTCTTGTAAAGCTGGTTGACGATAAAGCAATGCTAAACGAGCATGGTAAATGTAGCTTTACCGAAGTGCAAGCTAAGGCAGTCTTGGAAATGAGACTACAACGCCTAACTGCTATGGAGAAAAACAAGCTTGAAGAAGATTTAAAGACCCTTGCTACGGAAATTAGCGAATACCTTAATATACTTGGTTCGCGTGAGCGTTTACTTAAAATTTTAAAAGAAGAGCTAATTAAAGTTAAAGAAGAATTTGCAACTCCTAGACTTACTTCAATTGAATTTGGTGAATTTGATAAAGATATAGAAGATTTAATTCAGCGTGAAGAAATGGTGGTAACCGTAACGCTTGGAGGGTATATCAAGCGTGTACCCCTAAGTAGCTATCGTTCGCAAAAACGTGGAGGTAAAGGAAGATCGGGGCTTTCAATGCGTGATGAAGATATGACCACGCAAGTTTTTGTCGGTAGCACTCATACCCCAATGTTATTTTTCTCAAATATTGGTAAGGTTTATAGTTTAAAACTGTATAAACTGCCTTTAAGTAATCCACAAGGTAAGGGTAGACCGATGGTTAATATATTACCGCTGAAAGAAAATGAGCATATTACAAATATTATGCCGCTACCTGAAAATCAAGATGAGTGGGATAATTTAAACATTATGTTCGCAACTGCCAAGGGTAATATCAGAAGAAGCGATTTATTAGATTTCAAAAAGATTCAGTCAAACGGTAAAATTGCTATTAGGCTTGATGAGGACGATAAATTAATTGACGTAAAACCATGTAAAGAAGACGAGCATATTTTACTTGCCACCAAAGCCGGTAAAGCTTTAAGATTTCCTGTTGAATCGCTACGTGTTATTAAAAGCCGTACTTCCGACGGTGTACGAGGTATGAAGCTCGCTGGAGATGATTCCGTAATTTCTATGACTGTGCTTAAAGGTATTAGCAGTACAAAAGAGGATAGAGATGCTTATTTATCTGTGTCGTGGGAGCAAAGGCTTGAGATTGCTAAGGGAAAGTCATTTAATCCTGAAGAACTTGGCGTAAGCTTAACTCTAGATTCTATTTTAGAAATGGCAAATTCCGAAGAATTCATTTTAACTGTAACTGAGAACGGTTTTGGTAAAAGAAGTTCGGCATATGGCTATAGGATTACCGATCGAGGCGGTAGTGGTATAATCAACATGGATATTAACGACAAAACTGGTTTAGTTGTTGGTGTTATGCCGGTTAAAATGGATGATGAGTTAATGCTGATTACCAATAACGGCAAGTTAATTCGCTGTAAACTTGAGTCAGTGCGTATTACGGGACGTAATACTAGTGGTGTAATCCTGTTTAAACTAGATGATGGTGAAAAAGTTGTGTCTGTCTCTTTAATTGCTGACACTTCTGCAAGTGAAGAAGATAATGAGTTATAGGCAGAGAATTTAGATCAGCCTGAGAGGTATAGTTGTTCCGTGGCTCGATTCACCCCTGTTATCCTGTGAGCTTGTAGGTTTTATTGTATGAATATACAAGTCGTCGTTATACGCTGTTATCCTGTGAGCTTGTAGGTTTTATTGTATGAATATACAAGTCGTCGTTATACGCGACTGGCAAGAGTGTTGATAATCAAGAAAAATAATAAAAAAATGCTAAAATTAGCATTTTTTTACTGGATTGCTTAGTCAATTACTTTATAATTTTTCTCGTAATGACAAGAAAACTAATCCATGTAACAATGTTATAATTTTTGTGTAGAAGTTATATATTGAGGGATAAATTATGATATGGTTATTAATTGTGATTAGTTTAACCCTTACGGTTCTTGTTATAGGGGTAGTGTTGATGGCTGTCGGAGGAAAGTTTGATAAGAAATTTAGCTCAAAGCTAATGACTTTAAGAGTTTTTTTTCAGGCAGTCGCTATATTTTTATTGATTATAATATATTTTTTATAACATTAATTTATAAATGCCTAAAAATACAGCTTCAACATTGCTGTTCTTGATAACAAATTTTGCAAGATTCTCTTATACTCATGTATTAATATAAGTTCCGTTAAGCTCACTTTTAAATTTAATGTCAATACCATAATGCTTTTTACTGTAACTTAAAAAGCTACTTAATCAATTTCTCTCATTGCGTCTCGTATTTCTTTCCATTTATCTAAAATTTCTTCTAACGTAACTTATTTCACTTTTTGCTCTGCATCTTCAAAGTCTTTTAAATCTTCTAATCAGTTTCTCTAGCTTCGATAATGAAATTTTTTTCATTATACTGATCGCTAGAATATTCTTTAAGTTGTGCAGTAATTTCTTCAATATCACCCAAATGCATTATTATGCCTCCTTAATTTTATGCGAGCTTTTTTATTAACTCAATAAATTATTATTATTAAGTGAGCTTATTATGCAACTATTAGATACTTTTAAGCTTGGTTTCCTTTCTTTACATTTAGGCGGTTTTATAGTACATTAAATAAAATTACTAAACTTAAAATTATGTCAATATTACCGATAGTAACGGCACCGGATGAAAGGTTAAAACAGAAATCTCATAGGGTTTTAGAAGTTACCGATCAAACACGAAAATTTATGGATGATATGCTTAAAACTATGTATCATGAAGATGCTGCAGGGCTTGCTGCAGTACAAGTAGGCATATTAAAACGTATTTTAGTAATTGATATAAAAGATCATGATCCGGTAGAAAGACCAAAAGATTTTTACCCGCTTTTTATAGTAAATCCTGATATAATAGACAAATCAGAAGAGCTAGTTACGGCTAATGAGGGATGTATTTCAGTACCGCGGCAACGTGTTGAAGTAGCACGACCAGAATCTATAAAGATTAAGTATTTAGACTATCATAATAAGCAACAAGAGCTTGAGGCAAATGATTGGCTTGCAAGAGTTATTCAGCATGAGTATGATCATTTAGAGGGTAAACTTATGATTGATTATTTAAGTAGTCTAAAACGAGATGTGGTACTTCGTAAGCTCAAGAAACTCAAAAATAATATAGTATGAAAGTAATCTTTATGGGAACACCTGAATTTGCAGTACCAACTCTTAAAAAACTTATAGCTCATCATGAAGTGACGGCTGTTTTTACGCAGCAACCTAAAGCTAAGGGCAGAGGTCTTAGCTTAGCTCAATCCCCGATCCATCAACTAGCATGTGAGCATCAGATTCCTGTTTATACTCCTTCTACTCTTCGTAATGATAAAACAATAAATCTTATTAATAAGGTTAATGCTGATATTATAGTTGTTATTGCATATGGTTTTATTGTGCCGAAAGCGATATTAGATGCTAAAAAATATGGTTGTCTTAATATCCATCCATCTGATTTGCCTCGTCACAGAGGAGCTGCTCCTCTACAGCGGACTATTATTGAGGGAGATAAAACAAGTAGTGTATGTATTATGCGTATGGATACAGGGCTTGATACAGGCGATATATTGATGAAAGAAGATTTTGATTTAGAAGAAAGAACAACATTGAAAGAATTACATAATAAATGTGCTAATTTAGGAGCGGAATTATTAATAAACACACTTGTAAATATCGATAATATAGTACCGATAAAACAGTCAAGTGACGGCATTACGTATGCTCATAAACTAACCAAGCAAGAAGGAAAAATTAATTGGCAGGATTCCGCTTATTCTATTGATTGTAAAATAAGGGGTATGAATCCTTGGCCTGGAGTATATTTTAGTTATGATGATAAAATAATTAAAATTCTTGAAGCAGAATATTTAAATGTGGATCATCACTTTACTCCCGGTACCGTTATTAGTGATAAGCTGGAAATAGCTTGTGGAAGTGGTATATTACAAGTAAAAAAACTTCAACAAGAGAGTAAAAAAGCTTTGAATATAGAAGAATTTTTACTTGGTACACGTATTTTAAAAGCTACAGTATTAAAATAAGAGTATTATTATGAGTAAAGATAAAAAAGAAGTTACATTTAATTATAATTTACGTTAAGAAGTTTACCTCAAAATTTGAAGAGAACAGTAATATTTGTTCTGTAAAAAGGAAAGTAATTAATATAGTAGAGGATAAAGATTATACTAAGCTTCTTATAGAAAATTCTTTGTAAAAACTCCACATAGCAAAACATCTCAATATGAGAATAGTGGCTTTATTACAAAGCCGGCGAACATATTAACTGATCCAAAGCAAATAAAAGAAATTTCAAAATTATATGCTCATATTAAATTTGCTGCTTTACAGAAAAATATTTTAGGTAAATTTGATAAGAATGGTAAATATATCCAATGGTTTTGAAATTGATGAAAATATATTATTTAGAAAAGATAATAAATTATTGTTTATAACAACTCAAAACAGTTTGATAACGAGAGGAGATGAAATAAAAGCAGAAATCATATTTTACAAAAAGGCAGGTTCTTTTTTGAAGCTTTAGATGGTAAGGTAGATAAATTAGGTGCTGCAAGTCTAAACAAAAACCCGAAAGTTTGCTCTAAGAAGAGACTAAAGTAACTTAGTAGGTACCTCATAAAAAATAAAATAATAAAATTAAAATTATTTGAAATTAGTGTTTGACAAGCTTTAAAAAAATAGATATAAAATCATCACACAAAGTTTGAAACGTAAAACTTTGTAGCTGTTTAAAAAGTTGATAAAGCTAAAAACTAAATACACCGCGATAATAAAAATTTATGTCGTGAGTAGATACTGAAAATAATTGTGAAATTAATTCTGTATGCATCGTGTAATCTCAAGTTAAACGCGTAAGTAAATATAATAAGAGCATTTGGTGGATGCCTTGGCACTAGAAGGCGATGAAGGACGTAATACGCTGCGATAAGCTTCGGGGAGTTGCGAATGAACTGTGATCCGAAGATTTCCGAATGGGGGAACCCACCTAATTTATTAGGTATTGTATAGTGAATATATAGCTATATGAGGCAAACCCAGCGAACTGAAATATCTAAGTAGCTGGAGGAAAGGACATCAACCGAGACTCCGTTAGTAGTGACGAGCGAACGCGGACCAGGCCAGTGGCTTCAAAAAAATAACTAAAACAACATGGAAAGGTTGACCATAGAGGGTGATAGTCCCGTATAGGTAAAAAGTTTGAAGTCCTTGAGTAGGGCGGGACACGTGTAATCCTGTTTGAACATAGGGGGACCACCCTCTAAGCCTAAGTACTCTCTAGTGACCGATAGTGAACAAGTACCGTGAGGGAAAGGTGAAAAGTACCCCGACAAGGGGAGTGAAATAGTATCTGAAACCAAATGCTTACAAGCAGTCGGGGCAAGCATATTTATATGTCTTGTGACGGCGTACCTTTTGTATAATGGGTCAGCGACTTAGTTTATTTAGCAAGCTTAAGCCGTTAGGTGTAGGCGTAGCGAAAGCGAGTCTGAATAGGGCGATTTAGTTAAATGAATTAGACCCGAAACCGGGTGATCTAGCCATTGCCAGGTTGAAAGCGGAGTAAAATCCGCTGAAGGACCGAACCCACTACTGTTGAAAAAGTAGGGGATGAGCTGTGGTTAGGGGTGAAAGGCCAATCAAACTCGGATATAGCTGGTTCTCCGCGAAATCTATTTAGGTAGAGCGTTATAGCGGTTACCGTCGAAGGTAGAGCACTGAATGAGCTAGGGGGTCCCACAGACTTACCAAACTCAATCAAACTCCGAATGTCGACGAGTATAGCATAGCAGACAGACTATGGGTGCTAAGGTCCATAGTCGAGAGGGAAAAAGCCCTGACCGCCATCTAAGGTCCCTAAATCATGACTAAGTGTTAAAGGATGTGAGAAGACCAAAACAACTAGGATGTTGGCTTAGAAGCAGCCATCATTTAAAGAAAGCGTAATAGCTCACTAGTCTAAATAAGTTTTCTTGCGCCAACAATGTAACGGGGCTCAAGTCATGTACCGAAGATGCGGATTTATGCATTTAGCATAAATGGTAGCGGAGCGTTCCGTAAGCCTGCGAAGGTGAACCGTAAGGTTTGCTGGAGGTATCGGAAGTGAGAATGCTGACATAAGTAGCGATAAAGAATGTGCGAAACATTCTCGCCGAAAGTCCAAGGGTTCTTGCGTAAAGTTAATCTGCGCAAGGTTAGTCGGCCCCTAAGGTGAGGCTGAAAGGCGTAGTCGATGGGAATCAGGTTAATATTCCTGAACCTGAAGGATTGTGACGAAAATAGTAAATTGTACAGTCTTATTGGATTGATTGTGTAGTGAATATTGTCCAGGAAATAACACCTTCATTATAGACCGTACCCGAAACCGACACAGGTGGACAGGTAGAGTATACCAAGGCGCTTGAGAGAACGATGCTGAAGGAACTAGGCAAATTACATCTGTAACTTCGGAAGAAAGATGACCTGTATATGGGTAACCATTTATAGGTGGCACAAGCTAGGGGGTAGCGACTGTTTATTAAAAACACAGGGCTCTGCAAAGTCAATAGACGACGTATAGGGTCTGACGCCTGCCCAGTGCTGGAAGATTAAAAGGAGGGGTGCAAGCTCTGAATTGAAGTCCCAGTGAACGGCGGCCGTAACTATGACGGTCCTAAGGTAGCGAAATTCCTTGTCGGGTAAGTTCCGACCCGCACGAATGGCGTAACGATTTCCCCACTGTCTCCAGTATCGACTCAGCGAAATTGAATTCTCCGTGAAGATGCGGAGTTCCCGCGGTTAGACGGAAAGACCCCGTGAACCTTTACTATAGCTTTGCACTGGTGTCAGGAATCAGATGTGCAGGATAGGTGGGAGACTACGAAGCGAAGGCGTCAGCCTTTGTGGAGTCGCCCTTGAGATACCACCCTTTTGGTTCTTGACATCTAACCGAGATCCTTGAATCAGGATCCGAGACAATGCATGGTTGGTAGTTTGACTGGGGCGGTCGCCTCCCAAAGAGTAACGGAGGCGCGCGATGGTTAGCTCAGGTTGGTCGGAAATCAACTTTTAGAGTGCAATGGCATAAGCTAGCCTGACTGCGAGTCTGACAAGACGAGCAGAGACGAAAGTCGGTCATAGTGATCCGGTGGTTCCGAGTGGAAGGGCCATCGCTCAACGAATAAAAGGTACTCCGGGGATAACAGGCTGATGATTTCCAAGCGTCCATAGCGACGAAATCGTTTGGCACCTCGATGTCGGCTCATCACATCCTGGGGCTGGAGAAGGTCCCAAGGGTTCGGCTGTTCGCCGATTAAAGTGGTACGTGAGCTGGGTTTAGAACGTCGTGAGACAGTTCGGTCCCTATCTGCCGTGGGTGTAGGAAGTTTGAGAGGATCTACCTTTAGTACGAGAGGACCGAGGTGGACGTACCCCTGGTGGACCAGTTGTCGTGCCAACGGCACAGCTGGGTAGCTAAGTACGGAAGGGATAACCGCTGAATGCATCTAAGCAGGAAACCCACCTCAAAACTAGACTTCCCTATTAGAGCCGTGGAAGACCACCACGTTAATAGGTCGGGTGTGGAAGCACAGTAATGTGTGTAGCTAACCGATACTAATAGCTCGATTGATTTACTTTGCTGTGAGATTACATATGTATATAGTATTAATGCTGCAAGAATGTAGTATCAACTCACAAAGTTATCAGGTTTTATATATATAGCTTTATCAATGAATAAAGATGTTGTTGTATGACTTAATTTGTTATAGGCTTTGACCACAATATCTAGTAAAAATTACTTTGCTGAGTATCGTAGTAAAAGTTAGGGTATATAGTGTTAAGACTTTTTTAGAGTTGTACAACAATATTTTCTATCTTTTGAAAAGTTTGTATTGCTAGCTTGGTGGTTATAGCATGAGTGAAACACACGATCCCATCCCGAACTCGAACGTGAAACCTCATAGCGCTAATGGTACTATGTCATAAGGCATGGGAGAGTAAGTCGCTGCCAAGCTTGCAATGCAAACTTTTAATTATCTTTCTTGTTATGAGATACTTTTATACTCATAATTTTTATCTTTGTCTATTTTAGTAATGCTTACGCATTAAAGAATAAACATCAATTTACTTCCATAGAATCATTAAAATGTAACATAGAAATTAAAAAGCTGTATAAAGAAAAAAGACGGAGCAATTTATTTTAGTGTTACCAAATGGGATAGTAATTAATGAAGGTATGGGGTTTTAACGTAAGAAGGTTATATTCTACACAATGACACTAAGCTTAGGTGATCAACATCGTATCTATAATTAATAATTTAAGATATTCATAGTAAATTAAGTCATTAGAAATACGATAAAATATGTATTTCTCATAAATACGCTTCTACCAGAAAAATAGTTAATCAAGAAGACTGAATAAAAAAATTGAGAAAATCAGTTTTAAGGTAATATATCTAGAGTTATCGTCTCCATATAAACATGCTCAGCTTTTTAATAAAGCAAAAATAAGTAGTAGAGATCGATCACGGCATAACTCCTCTTAGAAGTTTTTACAACAAAATGACAAATTATATGTTGTGTGATTATTCCTTTTTATGTAAATCAAACGACCGCAGAATATTTAGAATATGATATAAAAATCAATATTGATGAATTTATTAAGTTTCTTAATGGGAAGTTAATTCCTTAAATTATTATTTAATAAATAAGCTGCACTATTCATTTCATTTAATCTTGATATAGTGCGTTTGAATTCTTCACTTCGATTAGAACCTTGATATATTTTATTAGGGTCATCTTCTAAGCTCATAAATAAGAGTATTTTATAGAAATAGGCGTTATCGATAAAATTGATAAATCTAACGACCGTATTTGTATCGTTAGCATCGATAGTATGAACGTTTTGGACTATAATAACGTTGAAATTTTGACAAATATTGACATAATCGATATAGCTAAGGTCTCTTGTAAATAATTCATTATAATCAGTGACTAATATTCTTTTATGCACTTTTTGAAATGATATTTTTCTACCTAAAACCTCAATATTTTGAGGAGTGAAATTAGTAGAGTTCTTTGCACACTCTCCTTCTAGAGGTAATTTGTACGTCAATTCAGAGCTCGTATCCTCATGTACTGGTATGGCTGTGGTGCTGTACTCCGTGTCTCCTATAAATTCCTCTCTATAAGTGAGTTTGGAAAGAACTCTATTATCGCTAATGTCTGTAATAATTTTTTCAAGTTTTTTTTGATTTTCTAGAGTTAAAGGATAAATAATTCTCTCTCCTTTAACTCCTAAAGCTTTATCAAATCGATAATCATGGTGATTATCTAGATATTTAACATAAAATGTATTATTGATTATCTTTATACAAGGTAAGAAAGATTCTCGTTGTAACCCATTTTTGTAAAGATTATTGGGACTCGTGTTAGATGTTATAAAAATAAAAATGTTTTGCTTTATTAGTTTATCAAATAATCTACCGATTATCATCGCATCGGTAATATCCTTAATTTCAAATTCATCTATACAAAGTACTCTAGTGTTTTTAGCATAATCTTTAGCAATTTTTAGAATAATATCTTTTTGATTTTCTGTTTGTAATTTATGCATTATTTTATGAATTTCCTGCATAAAGTTCTGATAATGTATTATTATTTTAGATGCGGTTAATTCTTCAAAAAAAGAATTCATTAGCATAGTTTTGCCACTGCCCACCGGACCGTATAAATAAATTCCACTTTTTAGATTATTTTTGCTAAATATTTGAAGTAGTGTTCGAGGTTTATTAAGCTCTAAGGCAATCTCAGTTAACTCTTTTGATAAAGCAATTTGTTTTACGTCTAATGGTATTGTCACTCGATTATCTAATTCTTTGCTTTCAAAAGTAGTATTGCATAGTACTTAGTTTGTTATAGGTTTTTTCTAATCGGTAAATATAGTTTAATTTTTTCAAAAACTCCCTTTACGTCTTCATATTTTTGTAAACATAGTAAATATTATTACAGTCATCTAGTATTTTAAGTCATATGTAATTTGATAGTTGCTTGTCCTAGTGTGTTGAACGAATCTTCTCAAAATATTTTTTCCATTAGTTCAAGCCCTTTTTATAAAGCATTTTTTAAAAATTAATAATATTTTGTTTAAGTTTATCATTATCGTTTAATATATTACATCGTACACAATCTATTTTTAAAAGAATATCTACCTTATATATTTAAAACTTGTTGCCAATCGCTTTTATTTGCACTAGGGCAGAGGAAGATGGCAGATATTAATATCTGCATGTTCATTATTATCACCTCTTGCATTGGACGGTTAGTAAAAAAGCTAAACCTTCTCTATAAAAGGTAATTTAGTAAGATTCTATGATACTATTCATATTTTTCTATACAAAAGTGTTGCATCGCCGTAGCTGAAAAAACGCATTTTTTCCTTTATAGCATATTTATATAATTTATGCATCTCTTTAAATCCTGCAAAAGCACATATAAGCATAAATAAAGTAGATTTCGGAAAATGGAAATTAGTAAGTAGAATATCTGCTGTTTGAAATTTAAAGCCTGGGGTTATGAATATATCAGTTTCAAAATCACAGGCTTTTACAGTGCCGTTATTGCAAGAACTCTCAAGGGTTCTAAGTGTTGTAGTGCCGACTGCAATAATGCGTTGCTTTTCTTGTTTTGCTTTATTGATCAGTCGAGCAGTGTCAGGAGTAATAGAGCAATATTCGGTATGCATTTTATGCTCATGAATATTTTCGGTTTTTACCGGTAAAAAAGTTCCAGCTCCTACATGTAGTGTTAAAAAAGTGGTTTGTATATTTTTTGCTTTAAGTTTATTAAGTATATCGTTAGTAAAATGTAGTCCAGCCGTTGGTGCTGCAACTGAACCTTCTATACTACTATAAATGTTTTGGTAACGTTCATTATTGCTTTTTTGTGCTTCATGGTGTCTAATATAAAGCGGTAGCGGCATCTCACCGTATTTATCTAGGAACTCAAATACAGAAATATCATCAAGCTCGAATTTTACTTTAATCTCACCTATTGCAAGTTTTTCAACAATGATTACCTTATGATTATCAAAATGAAACTCATCGCCTATATTAAGTCTTCGTGCAGGTTTTGCAAAAGCCGACCAACAATTATTAGATAATCTTTGATTTAAATTTATTGTAATATTAGACCTCTTTTCCAACTCTACTTCTAGGGGTAATTTGTATGTTGATCCGGTACTCGAATCCTCACGTACGTTTGTGTACACTGCGGTTCTACATTCCATGTCTCCTTCAAATTTATCCCTATAAGCGAGTTTAGACAGAGGTCTATTTTTCTCTAAATTTAGCTTTGCCTTGATGACTTTGCTATTATTAAAGACTAATAAATCACCTTCTTTTAAGTAATCTATTATGTTGTAGAATTTAGTTTTAATAGGTGGCGTAGCAGCAATTAATAAATCCGAATGGTCACGTTTACTAGATGGATATTGTGCAATAAGTTCACTTGGCAAATCAAAGTCAAAATCAGATAGTTTCATTTTAGTAGCTAAAAAAATTATTATAACAGCATATTACAATCTTGTTTTTTTGTGTATAGTAAAAATATTATTTATTGCATAATAAAAGGAAATATTTATGAAAATACAAACAGAAAAAATAACGATATCCAATGATATGATTAGGGTTTTATGAACTATTAAGTCGTAAAGATATAGAAAAAAGAATGGGGCTGTATAATATAGATTATTATGTCAATATCTGAAGAAGATAAAAGTAAAATAAAGTAAATATATTATTAATAATAATTCTTTTTTATAGTGCTGAAACGAAGCAGTTAGGGAAAAAATAGATCTTTATGTAAAAAATTACGAACAAAAGTTAAAAGACGTTACACAATACTATATTCACCTTAAAAGCTCTATGTGCTTTTTAACTCGAAAATATTATTAATAGTAAAACGGCTCATACTGACTTAGTTAAAGGTTGAGGCTATTATTACCGCACTTGTTGCATGACTCCTATGTTATTCCTGCGCAGAAGCGGGAATCCAATACAACCTCTAAAAATACTTGTTTTTTTGTAGGTTTATTTTATCATATATGTAATATTATTAGACTAATTATTTTTGATTCGTACTTCCTCGGGAATGATATTGAACATAGGCAACACTGCCTTACACTATCAATCCTTTTACTTGAGAGTTCCATAATTTTTGATAGAGTTTACTATTTTTTAGTAATTCTGCGTGGCTACCGTCATCGATTATGCTTCCTTTTTCAAAAACTAAAATTCTATCCATATTTAGTAAAGTAGATAATCTGTGGGCAATAACTATCACAGTTTTATTTTGCATTAAATATTCCATTGATTCTTGAATTAGGCTTTCCGTTTCACTATCTAAACTACTTGTTGCTTCATCGAGAATTAAAATAGGAGCATTTTTTAAGATAGCTCTTGCTATAATAATTCTTTGACGCTGACCGCCGGATAAATTATTCCCACGCTCTCCACACATAGTATCGTAACCGTCCGGTAAATTATTGATAACATCATGTATATGTGCAGATTTTGCTGCTTCTATAACCTCCTCAATAGTAGCTTCTTTTGTCCCGTATCTGATATTTTCCAAAATAGTACGATGAAAAAGTACTGGTTCTTGGGGTATAAGGCTAATAGCTTTTCTAAGAGAATCTTGAGTTACATTTTTAATATTTTGATTATCTATTAAAATCATTCCTTCTGTTATATCATGTAACCTAGTGAGCAAACTAATAAAAGTCGTTTTTCCCGAACCGGAAAATCCGACTAGTCCTACTTTTTGTTTACTTGGTATTAATACCGATTTATTATAAAATAGATTATTATTATGATGATAATTAAACGTAACGTTTCTGAATTCAATCACACCTTCTTTGATATCTAAAGGAGTAGCATTTTCAATATCCGTTATAATATGTGGTGCCATTAAAGATAAACCTTGGTTAAATGCCCCGATCTGTTCAAACACATCGCCTATTTCTTGGGTTAAATCCCAAATATCGTCTGCTACATTTATACATAATGTTAGCACTAATACGCAATCACCTATAGTTATAGATAATTCACTGCGAAGTACCGACAAATAATAAATCATTATAAAAATCATTATTGAACAAGAAGTCCCAAGAGCATAGCGTAATTTGAACATAAAGAATTGCATAGTTTGCTCATCGGCTATGGCATTTTCTACTCTTGTTTCTAGGTGTTGACGTTCAAATTTATGGGCTGTAAACATTCTAACCGCATTAATGTTGCTAATTGCATCTACGATACTACCGGCAACAAAAGATTGACTTCTAGCATAATTTAACGAGTATTTATTGATTCTATCCGAGAAAAGAACACTAAGTCCTAAAAAAACTGTAATCCATAAAATAAATATCGTAGTAAAAACGTAATGTACCGAATATAAAGCAATTAATGCAAAGACAATAATTGCTAGTTTACGAAGAATTTTTTCACCAAATATCGAAATGATCATCTCAAACGATCTTGCGGTTTCGGTAATGCGATTGCTAATATGTCCTGCTAGATTATCCTGAAAGAATTTATGGCTATGATATTGTGTATAATTATAAAGTTCATTTAGTATTGTCCCTTTTATTACGGGCATAGTCTTTAGATACAAATAATCATATGAACGATATGCTATATTAATACTCTCCCACCAAAGAGCATAAAATACTGCCCAGTAAATCATGGAAGATAAAAAGTTATGAGTATTCTTATCTCTAAAAGATTCAATTAAATCAATGATTTTCTGAAGTAATATACTATCAATTGCTGGAATCATACCGAGTAAAATACAGATTACAGTTAATAAAGTAATTTTAACTTTATCGAATTTTAAAAAATAAATACCTAAGCTAAATGTTGATTTGGATAAAGTAGGGTATTTTATCACGATAATGAACCTCAATTTCACAATAATATATTAATGCGTGTTATTTTAGAGCTTATATTTAATTTAATTATTTTGCAAAAATATACCTAAAAATATTAAATGTATGGAAAAATAATAAACAAGCCTTGCTTCTTACCCTAAATAATGCTACAAAATTCAGACAATAACTTCAAAATCATTGGAAATGCAAGAACAAGAATTATCTAGTAATTTTTTAGAAGAACAAGAAAAGTCTAAGGAAGACCCGTCTCCGTTCTTTGACGTAAAATATATTTGTCAAGCAAGTTTATTAATTACGGATTCTATCCAAAAAGGCTATGATGTAACACAATTGCCCAATGGTGATGTTAATGTTACAGAAGTAAGAATAGTAAATGTTCATTATAATTGGAACTCCGAAAAAGGAAAATTTGTTAAAACTAATCAGATAGAATTTAATAATAGCAAAAGCGTCTAATTAAATCAAATACTGTATTGATGTTATTGTATTTTATTCCTGCGGAAGCGGGAATCAAGAGGAAAACATGAAAAGTTTGTTTTTCATATGTTTATTTCGTCAAACATATAATTTTTACCATATTAAAGCTATTTTTTTGGATTCCCACCTCCGTGGGAAGGATATATTATAATGGAATTTGATCAAGTATTATTATCGAGGATTCAATTTGCTTTTACCATAAGCTTTCATGTAATATTCCCTGCCTTTACTATAGGGCTTGCAAGCTTTTTAGTGGTAATTGAAGGGTTGTGGTTAAACACAAAAAAGCAAGTTTATAAAGAAATATACAAATTTTGGATGAAGATTTTTGCTGTTACTTTCGGTATGGGGGTGGTTTCAGGTGTTGTAATGTCTTATCAATTCGGTACTAATTGGTCGAATTTTTCAGATAAGGTTGGAAATGTCCTCGGACCACTTCTCGGTTTTGAAGTATTTACTGCCTTTTTCCTCGAATCTTCTTTTTTAGGTATAATGTTATTTGGCTTTAATAAAGTCAGTAAAAAAGTGCATTTTATTTCTACGTTAATAGTTGCTATTGGTACTGTAATCTCAGCTTTTTGGATACTTGCAGCCAGTAGCTGGATGCATACGCCTGCGGGTTTTGAACTGCAAGGCAAATGGTTCTTTTATCCTTTAAATTGGTTAGAAATTATCTTTAATCCTTCTTTCCCATATCGATTTTTCCATATGATTACGGCGGCTTATTTAACTACTTCTTTTGTAATCGGTGGTGTAGGTAGTTTTTATTTACTAAATAATCGTTATAAAGAGCATGCTAAAATTATGCTTTTTATGGCGGTGTTAATGGCATTAATCGTTGCACCTATTCAAATATTTATCGGTGATCTACACGGTTTAAATACTCTTAAATATCAGCCGGTTAAGGTTGCAGCTATAGAAGGTATTTGGAATACGGAAAAAGGGGCAGCTTTAAATCTTATAGGTTTTCCTGACGAGGAAGAAGAAAAAACAAAATATGCTATAGAAATACCTTATGCTAGTAGTTTGATCTTAACGCATAGCTTAGAGGGTGAAGTGAAAGGGTTAAAAGAATGGACACAAGAAGAGCGTCCGCCGGTTGCAGTGGTATTTTTTAGCTTCCGTATTATGGTAGGCATTGGTTTCTTAATGGTGTTTACAGGTGTAGCTGGCTTATATCTTTATTTGAAGAAAAGATTATATACTACGCATTGGTTTCAATATTGGTATATATTAATGTCGCCTTCAGGTTTTATTGCAGTACTTGCTGGCTGGTTTGTAACTGAGGTAGGTAGACAACCTTATATAGTGTATAATATTTTAAAAACTATGGATACAGTATCACCGGTACTTGGCAAATATGTATTTATTTCTCTAATTGCTTTTATAGTAGTATATGCGCTCATTTTTGGAGCTGGTATATATTACATAATGCATTTGATAAAGAAAGGTATAGAGGCGATAGATAATAAAGAAATGTATGGAGAGATCAGTTTGAACAACCCATTGTTATAAAATAGTTTTTATATTAAAGGTATTTTGTGTTATTATAACTATATTTATTGAATAATCAAAAATACATTTTTTAAATATGTACTTGGAATATAAAGTTACTATATCTGAAAATGGCAGAATAAATATTCCTGCAAAAATGTGAGACCAATTATATCTTTCTTCAGGAGAGCAATTAATGTTAATAGTTGAGATGAAAATAAAATTTAAGCATTTTAAATATCGGTAAAATCTGAAAATAAAAGTAACATATCATTAGTTGAGTCTTTAATTGAGTCGAGAAAAAAGGAATTTAAAAATGAATAAATGCATTTTAGATGTATTGGCTTTACTTGCGTTATTGAACTCAGAAAATGGAGGTGAGGAAGTTGAAGAATTATTACCATTATCTATCATATGTCTACAGTAAATATAGCGGCAGTGATAGTAGAGTTAAATAAAAAGGTAAATATATCACCGTCTAAAAGTAAAGAAATGATTTCATCTTAAATTATATCATTTGATTTTGGTCAAGCTATAGAAATAAGACACTTTTTTAAAAAAAAGTAGAGCAATTTGGTTTGCCTCTTGGTGACAGAGTTTGTATTGGTCTCAGATTAATCACCGGTTATCCTATATACAGCAGATAAAGCTTGGGCTTTAATTGTTATTAAATTGTAATATTATTTTAATGTGTTAAAAAACTAATGTTAAATTTTGCATCTTATATAGATTTACCGCTTGTTTGGGGTGGGCTTATAGCTACCGCTATTTGTTTATATGTTTTATTAGACGGTTTTGATTTAGGGATAGGGATCTTATTCCCGTTTGCACCTACCGATGATTGCCGTCATAAAATGATCAATTCTATTGCTCCTTTTTGGGATGGTAATGAAACTTGGTTAGTACTTGGTGGCGGTGGTTTATTTGCAGTTTTCCCACTTGCATATTCACTGTTAATGCCGGCTTTATATATTCCTATTACATTCATGTTACTTGGTCTAATATTTCGCGGTGTAGCTTTTGAATTCCGTTTTAAGGCTCATATAGGTCATCGTTATATTTGGGATTACGCTTTTCATTTTGGTTCTATGCTTGCTGTTTTTTGTCAAGGTTTAATGCTTGGTACGTTTGTCCAAGGAATAGAAGTAGAAGGACGAGAATTTGCAGGGGGGAGCTTTGATTTTCTGACTCCCTTTTCAGTGATGACAGGGATAGCATTAATGTTTGGTTATGCACTCTTGGGTGCTACTTGGCTTATTCTGAAGACAGAAAAGAAAACACAAGATTGGGCTTATAAATCTGCTTTATATATTTTATTTTACGTTGCACTTTTTATGGGGCTTGTAAGCTTATGGGTCCCTTTCTTAAATAACCACATCAATCATCGTTGGTTTAGTGTACCGAATATTTACTATTTATCGATTGTACCTATTGTAACTGCTTTAATATTTATTAAATTAATTAAAGCAATCAAACAGAAAAAAGAAGTAAAGCCGTTTATTTATACGACCTTATTATTTTTATTAGGATATTTAGGACTTGCTATAAGTATATGGCCATATATCGTTCCTTATAAAGTTACTCTTGAAACTGCAGCAGCAGCACCGGAGTCACAGTCTTTACTGCTGATAGGAGCAGGGATATTCCTGCCTATTATACTTAGCTATACTTTCTATTGTTATTATATATTCCGTGGTAAATCATCTCATCATCCGATATATTAAAAAATTTAAAAAAATAACCTCTTGTCTAAAAGGGTGGCAATGGTTTATTATTTTATGGCTTAGCGGGTTATTATCCACATTACTTTTAACATATATAGTTAAATTAGTGTTTAAGATGATAGTATAGGTTTGATTTTTTGTTGTCACTCCGTGGCTTGACTACGGGGTCTAGTTAAAAATACTAAGATTATTAGTATTTTTAGTTGTTGTTATGGATTCCGTGGTTAAGCTACGGAATGACACTGAATACATTTTTTGATCCATATAACAAGGCTTAATTTTCTTGTAATGACTTGTGTAAGTATATGACAAAAATCTCAGCATTTATTATTACTAAAAATGAAGCGGCAAGGATCGCAAGAGCTATAAATAGCGTAAAAAATATTGTTGATGAAGTGGTAGTAGTAGATAGTGAAAGTAGTGATGGTACGGTTAGTATAGCTGAAGAATTAGGGGCAACAGTGGTGATAAAACCGTGGCTTGGTTATGTAGGGCAGAAATCTTTTGCTGAAAGTCTTTGTATACATGATTGGATTCTTAATATTGATGCTGATGAGGAGCTGTCTAAAGATTTACAAGATGAAATAGAGTATATTTTTGTGTCCGGAAATCAAGATCATTATTTAGCCTATAAAATAAAGCTTTTAATAATGCATCGTGATGACCGAAAGCCACGGATGTTTGCTCCATTTAATAAATGTATCCGGTTATATAATAAAAAGTTTGCCAGTTTTGCAAATAACGTAAATAGTACTACTCATGATTCAGTAGTATTTAATAAAGATGTTGATTTTACAAATAAAGTTTATTTGTTAAACGAACCTGCTTATCATTATTCAGGTATTTCAATTGAGCAGTTGGTAACTAAAGCAAATTTTTATTCTAGTGAGCAGGCAAAAGATTTAATGGTGCAAGATAAAAAAGTTTCAAATATCCGAATAGCAACTGAAATGTTATGGTGGTTTTTAAAAGCATTTTTTATCAGACGATATTTTGTATTTGGTTTTGACGGGTTTGTAGATTCAATGATTTTTGCATTTGCAAGATTTTTGCGTCTTGCAAAATTAAGAGACAAAACAAAAAATAATTATGAAAGAAAATTTTCACGTTAGTACATTAAAAAACGGTTTGACAATTTTAACATATAATATGCCTTATGTTAATTCGGTAGCGATAAATTTAATTGTTAAAGTCGGAAGCCGTTATGAAAATCCTGAAGAAGAGGGAATTTCTCATTTTCTTGAGCATATGGCTTTTAAAGGTACTAAAACAAGAACAGCAAAACAAATAGCCGAAGAATTTGACGAGATAGGTGGTCATTTTAACGCTTATACAGGTCATGAAAAAACAGTATATTATGCACGAGTATTATCTGAAAATTGTAATAAAGCACTTAATATACTGGCCGATATAATACAAAATTCTATTTTTTCTGAAGAAGATATAGTTAAGGAATATCAGGTGATATTACAGGAAATAGCCCATAGCCAAGATAACCCTGATGATTTAATATATGAGAAGTTTTATAGTAGCGTTTATAAGGATCAGCCGCTCGGTAAATCGATTCTTGGAACGAGCAAAACACTGGCTAGTTTTACTAAAGAACATTTTTTAAGTTTTATAGATAAACATTATAATGCTAGAAATTTGTATTTATCGGTGGCTGGGAATGTTGATCATAATAAAATAGTGTGTACTGCAGAGCAATTATTTTCTTCTTTGAAGCAAGGCATAAAAAGTAGTTTTTTACCTGCAAAATATATAGGAGGTAATAGCTTTATCAAAAAGGATTTGGCACAAACTACTTTAATATTGGGTTTTGAAGGAACGCCATATATTAATTTAGAAAGACTTTACCGAACACAGTTATTTGCTATAATATTCGGCGGTGGTATGTCTTCACGTTTATTCCAGCATATTCGTGAAAGGCTAGGGCTTGCATATGCAGTCGGTAGTTATAATAGTACATATATTGATAGCGGAGTATTTACTATTTATGCAAGTACCGCACATGATAAATTGGAATTATTATGCAAAGAGCTGAAAAATGAAATAACCAAGATGACTGAAAAAGTTAATGAAGAAGAGATGATTAGAGCTAAAACGCAGCTACGAAGTAATTTGTTGATGGCACAAGAAAAAGTAGCTTATAAATCAGAAGAAATAGGGAAACATTATGCAGCTTTCGGTAAATATATTTCACCTGAAGAGATTATGGAAATTATTACGAACATAAAAGCTGATGATATTATTAATACGGCAAATAAAATATTTAGTGGTACTACTACATCGGCAATTATTGGTCCCAGTATTCTTTATTATGAATTTTAAGATAAATAAATGAAAAAAAAATTATATGAAGGTTCGAGTAAAATCTTATATTCTGCCGAAGAAGATTTTTTACTTATAATGGCTTTTTCTGATAAGGCTATTTTAGAAACTGGCAAGACTGTTGATATATCAGGTAAAGGGGTACTGAATAATAATATTTCCTCTTTTCTAATGGATAAACTGGAAATGATCGGCATTGCAAATCATTTTATTGAAAAAATAAATATGAGGGAGCAATTAATTCAATATGTCGAGGTTTTTCCGATACAAGTAATAATATCATCGGTAGCATGCGGTAGATTTGTAAAAGAATTTGGGCTGGATGAAGGATATGTATTTGATAAGCCAATTATGGATTTTAAGGTCCGAAGTCGTGAATTTAAATATCCGATAGTTAATGAGTATCAAATATTAAATTTTGGTTGGTTAACTAGGGATGAAATTACAGCGGTAAAAGAGCAAGCTTTGCATATATATGATTTTCTAAGCGGCTTATTTATTGGTGTTGGAATTCGGCTTGTTGAGTGTAAATTAGAATTTGGGCGTGTGTTTAATGGTGAAGAATCTATCATTATGTTAACTGATGAAATTAGTCCAGATAATTGTAGATTATGGCACATTAACAGTAATGAGAAATTAGGATTTGAATTGCTTGAAAACGAACCTAGTAAAGTTTTTGAATCATATCAGCTAATAGCCGAGCGTTTAAAAGAAAAATAAATATATTTTTTAAGCGGCATGTGCTATTTTGAACTTGAAGAACGCTTTGATGTCATGCTATGACTTGATCACAGCATTCAGAAAAAAGTAAAATAAAGCCTGGATCCCGTGGTCAAACCACAGGGTGACATCGTAAGGCTTATCCACGCGCGGCATTTTAGGTTTTAATAATTTTTTACAGTAGAAAAGATGAAAATACGATTTATTATAATAAGCTTTTTAGTACTAATCTTAGTAGGGTGGGGATATGCTGCCTATAAATTTGCATCTCAAAGTAAAGAGAATATTATCTCTATTCTTGATAAATATGAAGAATATATAACTTATGATTCAATAAAAGTTAATAAATATAGCTTTAGTGTTACTTTAAATAAAGTAATGTTAAAACCTATAGATTTTTATTACGATGAGATAGTTATTAGACACGTACCGTTTTTGAATATTACAAAAATTGATTCTTACGGAAATAATGTAAAAATTACTACTGCTAAGGATGGAGAAAATATTTTTTATTCTCCTGATCATCATACAACAATTTGGTTTAGAAAATCTTTATTTAATAG
Source organism: Rickettsia canadensis str. McKiel (assembly GCF_000014345.1). Lineage (NCBI taxonomy): Bacteria > Pseudomonadati > Pseudomonadota > Alphaproteobacteria > Rickettsiales > Rickettsiaceae > Rickettsia > Rickettsia canadensis. Next base: position 285,609 of record NC_009879.1, read on the forward strand.
ATTACCTGATTATTGGAAATTAAGTATGAGTGATAGAAAATCAACTCTATATAGTGCTAGGGATGCAGAAAAATTAGCAGAAAGCATTAGTAATTCTGTAATTACTAATACTAAAACATCGGATAATCTTAATTTATTAACTTTAGATGGAAAAACTGTTGTTTCATTTATTTCTGAAAACTATAGTAAAAATTTATCTGATAAAGTTTTTAAATTTTTAAGAGATAAAATAGGAGAGGAAGCTCCTTTTGACTCATTTGAATATGATGTAGGATACTTGGATGTATTAGATGTGCCAACTACTTATAAAGGTCAACTAAAGCTTAAATATAGCAATGAGCTAGTAGCTCTTGGAAAACTATTAATTCAAAACTTTTCTCTAGATCAAAAGCAAGATGAGAATGTACATGCTATTTTTATGCAAATATTAGGCGAATTAGTAAAAGGTAAGCCGTTTTTATTTGCGTGTGATATTGAGAGAAAAGGAAAAGTAAAAAGTAATTTATATAAATTAAATGTAGAAAAAAATAAAATTTTTGATTTTGCTTTAAATATTAAATCTACTATAGAACCTTCGGAGATATATCAAAAGACGGCAGTTGAAGCTTTAGGACGTTACTTTAGCAATGGTTTAAATAAAAGAGCTGAGTTAGATAAAGTTTTTAAACTAAGTAGCCCTATTACTCAAGAAGATGGAGAGAAAATAATGGCGGTTTTTGCAAAAATAAATAATGTCAAATTTAATCTAAAAGGTGAATTTGATCCCGAAGAAAAAAAATTATCTGGTAAAACTAATCTTGTAATGGATGATTTTAATTTTGCTATTGATATTGATATGCCTAATTTAGATAATCCTCTGAATCTAGAAAGCGTAATAAAATTATCGGATCCAAATGCGTTTATAAATAATTTTGTACATTATACTAATAATGCTATTATACCGGTGCTTAATAAAATAGAAGATTCTAAGGAATTTGCTTTAAATTTAGGAAAACAATCTTCAGTAATAGAGCAATACGGCTTTAGGGTAATAGAAGCTTTTAGTAAAAATTCTGAATTACAAGACGGTGAATCTCTAATAGTTGATATAAAAGGTAAAGATGATGGGTTAACTATTAACGATAAAACTATAGATCAGATTTTTAGTGATGCAAGAGTATTAGAGTTTATAAATGCTATGGCTCAAATAGATCAAGAAAGAAAACAAGTTGTCGGTAAATAATTTAAAGTGTTGTCTGGTTCAAGAAATCAAAGTTGTCATCCGTGACTTGATCAAGGGGTCCAGCCTAAAATACTAAAATAATTATTAGCATTTTAAATTGTATTGCTGGATACCGTGGTCAAACTACGGTATGACAGACAAGCAGACTTTTCAAGAGCCATATCGGTAACATCCAATAAAGTGGAAAGCTAGAAAAAGTTTAGAATACAAAATGATAAATATTTCCTTATCCGATGGTAGTGTAAGACAATTTGAAAAAGGCATGACCATCTATGAAGTAGCAAATGCAATTTCAATGTCACTTGCAAAACAAGCAATAGTTGCTGAAATAAACGGCGAGCTTAAAGACTTAAGTACTGTAATTGAAAATAATTGCAAGCTTCGTATTTTAACTGCAAAAGATCCTGAATGTCTTGAGATAATAAGGCACGATGCAGCTCATTTAACTGCTGAGGCTGTAAAAGAGCTGTTTCCTGAAACTCAAGTAACGATCGGTCCTGCAATTGAAAACGGTTATTATTACGATTTTGCTCGTGATAAGCCTTTTACTGTCGATGATTTAGCTGTTATAGAAGCTAAAATGCAAGAACTTGCCAAGAAAAATGAGAAAGTAACAAGAGAATTATGGAATAGGGATAAAGCTATAGAATTTTTTAGGTCAATAGGAGAGCATTATAAAGCCGAAATTATTGCTTCAATACCAACGGATGAGCCGATTACTTTATACAGGCAAGGTAATTTTATTGATTTATGCCGAGGACCGCATGCTCCATCTACAGGGTTTGTTAAGTATTTTAAGCTGATGAAAGTTGCTGGCAGCTATTGGCGAGGTGATAGTCGTAATCAAGTATTACAGCGTATATATGGTACTGCTTGGGCTACAAAAGAGCAGCTAGATCATTACCTTTTTATGCTTGAAGAAGCTGAGAAACGTGACCATAGAAAGCTTGGGCGTGAGCTTGATTTATTTCACTTTCAAGAAGAAGCTCAAGGTATGGTATTTTGGCATGATAAAGGCTGGAGTATATATAATATAGTTGAGCAATATATCAGAAAAAAAATTCGTAAGAATGGTTATACTGAGGTTAAGACTCCTGTTTTAGTTGATAAGCGCCTTTGGGAAGCTTCAGGACATTGGGAGAAATTCCGTGACAATATGTTTGCCTTAGAGGCTGATAACAAGATATTAGCGTTAAAACCGATGAATTGTCCTTGCCATGTGCAGATTTTCAAACAAGGTATTAAGAGCTATCGTGATTTACCGCTTCGTATGTCAGAGTTTGGATTGTGTCACCGTAATGAGGCATCTGGTGCATTGCACGGTTTAATGAGAGTACGGAGCTTAGTACAAGATGATGCTCATATATTTTGTGCAGAGGAACAAATTACTGATGAGACAGTTAGTTTTTGTAAATTACTGACGGAAGTTTATAAGGATTTCGGCTTTACCGATATAAAGGTAAAGTTTTCTGATCGCCCTGAAATTCGTGCAGGCAGTGATGAAGTTTGGGATAAGGCCGAGAATGCTTTGAAAGAAGCAGTAGAAAAAGCAGGGTTTACTTATACGCTAAACCCGGGTGAGGGTGCATTTTACGGTCCAAAGCTTGAGTTTGTATTAACAGATGCGATAGGGCGGCAATGGCAATGCGGTACGCTTCAGATGGATTTTGTATTGCTGGAGCAACTTGATGCTAGCTATGTTGCAGCAAGCGGTGAAAAGAAAAGACCTGTAATGCTGCATAGGGCAATACTTGGTTCACTTGAGCGTTTTATCGGTATATTGATAGAAGAGTATGCGGGGTGTTTCCCGTTATGGCTTGCACCAGTACAAGTTGCTATTGCAACAATTACAAGCGATTTAAACGATTACGCTTTAGCAGTACAAAAAGCTTTAATTGATAATGGTGTAAGAACAGATATTAATATCTCACCTGATAAAATTAATTATAAAATTCGTGAGTTTTCTAATCACAAAGTACCACTAATTGCTATAATCGGTAAGAAGGAAAAAGAAAATAAACAAGTAACAATTAGAAGACTCGGAACTACTGACCAGCAAGTATTATCGGTCAAACAGTTAATAACATTAATTAGCGAAGAGAATAGTAAGTATCTTTAAGAAAAAAATGTATACTTGTCTACCGACTCTTCATTTACTCGTAGTATATATGAAATTTGGAATTACCTAAAAAAAGAATTGCTAGAGACTGATCCACGCAACAATGCCGGTTCATAATGATGGCTTGGGTATTCATACAGAGAAGTTTGCTCAATTTGACCAATATTTCTTCAACTGATGTGAAAATTACAACTAATCCCATTTCTTTTTTATGGGCTGTTATAAAGCCATATATTTATATCTGATCATGATTTTTGGCACACCCTATTATATATTAACTAATAACTATAAAGCTTTTACTTGATTTATTTACACAAAATGAACAAATTACGTTTGTCCAAAGTTATAAACCGATAGTATGTTTAAATGGCACAATTTATACTTGACTAGGGCTTAGCATGTTCACGATTTTGCTCAACATGAAGTAATCACTGTTTTAATTTACACTATACGTATTAGCTAATTTTTATTATAAAATGTATCAAGCAATTGAATATAAATTATATCAAACTATACTTAGTACATTATTTTCCAGTATGACACTTGCATTATGGCTTTTTACCAAACTTGTCAAAATGGAGCAAATGATGCAAGATGTTTAGTATAATTTATTTGGTATGGTAGCTGATTGTATTAGCAACATCTTTACTATTTTTGCATTTGCAACAAAATAGTGAGAATTAAATAAAATAGACGATTATTACCTCAACGTACACAATTTAGCGATTAAAATTAAATATTATATATGATCGCATTATCTCTATAATACTGAACTTTAGTATATTTGGGATATTTAATAGGAGTATTTGTATATGTAATTTACCTATGTAATCTAGGTGATATTGGTATTGGGGATATAGTTTTTATTATTTTTCTAACGTTGCTATTTGTTGAAAATTCTTGACATGCTACTATCAGAGTTAAAGACCTTTTGGAAGATGTGGTGGCCGTTGTTTATTCTGTCTTTACAATCATGCAAATTTCGCAAGATAACATAGATAAAGAAAATTTAGCTGAATTAAAGATTTCTAAAGGTAAAGAAATATCCTTTGCTTATAAAGAAGGTAGCAAGTGGCTATTGTATGGTGTATTCAGGCGGTGGTAAATCTACTTTGATTGAATTATTGTTGAAAAATTTTAAAGCTTGAATCGGAGATATTATAATTGGTAACCAAAGCTTTTATGATACTTCCTCTAACTAAGAGATACGATATAATTCTTTAAGATATTATACTTTTGCATCGCTCAATCGGCGAGAATATTTGGTATGCAAAAGAGAATGCCAAGCAAAAGGAAATAAAAAGTGTTGCAAGAGCTGCGAATAGCCATGAATTTATTGATAGTTGAACAGCAAAATATAACACCATTGTCGGTGAGGGGTGTAAAACTAAGTGGTGGGCAAAGACGATGGATCGCAATTGTCTGTAACGGATGTGTTTGAGTCTTATTTTAACTGGTGTATAATGTAAGGTATCCTAATTCTATGAAACAAAAATAACTATAACCTAATAAAAGGCATTTGTTACATTTATAATCAAATATTCTATGAAATATTGTTTTTAATTGCCAATCTTTTTCACAAGATGGACAATTTGAATAATTAGAACGTACATATGAGTTTCCTGATACCGGTTCTGCTATAGAAAACTTTCTTTTTCAAACATTTTTGTATTTGCTTACTAATTTTTCTTCCTTCTTTTGATAATTGTGTTTCCATTAATGGTTCTAATTTTATAGCTTGAAAACTATAAGTTGTAAGACGCTGCATAATCATTTTTCCAAGCAGTAATATCTTCTTCAAGATAAGGATCTTTATCATTTATTATATATAAACGTAGATATTTCCCTTTATCAGTTAGGTAATACAAGCTACTCTTCATAAGTTTTTGACTATGACATACGGTATAAATAGAGAATTTTGCATTTTCAATATTTTCTTCTATATAAAGCGGTGTTTACTAAGATAACAGCTAACTATATCAGTAAACACCGTTTTATTGATATAGTTAGCTGTTATCTTATAATTGGTTATTATGCCTAGTTGCTTTAATTTATTTTTTGTTTCTAATGCATTATGACAAAATGTGAATCATATAAAGTATCTTTATTAGGAATTACACTATAAAGTACCAAACTATTTGTGGTTGGGTTAAAAATTTTTATTTAATATATTTCCATTTTTATACGAAGAAGCTGCAAATTGCCAAAGTAAATGCCAAGCTGTATCGTAATTCTTGAATAAGAATTACTTACTTTTATTAAACGATATAGTAACAAGATATATATTTGACATTTTTTAAATAAAATTTACCTATTTCGCTAGGAATGCTGCCTTTTATAATTTAACTTAATTGGAGTGTATGACTAAAAAAGATGAATATTTAGGAATAAATGCCTAAAAATAATAATAAGTATAAAGATAAAAACATAATTGAATTTGTAATAAAAGCAGAAATTGTCTTTCATCTTGGTTACTCAATATTTTAAACCTGCTTTGAAGAGGAGTATAAAATACTGCTCTCCAAAGCAAAGAAGTATATTATACCCCTAAAGCTTTTTTACCTTTAGACTGTTCTTGTTCAACTGTTTGGGTATGAGATTTGGCTTGAGGGATTGCAAGGTCGACTACATGTTCATATCTAACACCGTTTTCAAGTAAAATCTGACCACATTTATTCACTTGAATCACATCTTCTTTAGAGAATTTATTTAAAATAATTTCTGTGATATCATAAAGAAATTTCCAAGATAATTCTATTCTTTCTTGTAATGTTAGCTTTTTATTCTTTGGTTTTTTACTATTAAGAGCAACATTTTTGGTATTATCAACATTACTTCCTTTAGTAGGTAATATATTTTTTTTACGTGCTGCTATTTTTTTATACATTAAAAATATTACTATTAATGCTAAGCAACCTATGGTAATTAAAATATGAATATGAGAATTAGACACTATTTGCTCTTCCTTGTTGTTGAGTTAAATTTTGTGTTTTAGAAAGCATGATAAGCACTGCTTCACCTAATATTAACTAAGCTAGCTATATCAGGAGCTAACTTTACAACTGCTAAGACCGGAAACGGTAATAAGTTAGTTTTTATTGCTCAACTTATAACATTGCCAAGTCCCTCTTACTGCCGGGTATTAATTCCTACTATTTTTTACATTACTTGCAATTTCTGTAGCTTTTGCCACTGCTTTACATAAATAAGGATTCTATCTTTGCAGCAAAAGAAGCTTTTGGATTTTAATACTTTTAATAATTCTGTTTTAGTTTCATTGAGATTATATTGATAATAGTATTCTTTACGGGATTTAATTTGTCAATATTTATATCTTTCGGCATTGCAATTTTAATATTACTTTTTAGTTCTACTATGTTTTCTTCTACTTTATCTTTAACTTTTTGGTATATATTTAACAACCTATACAACATTCTCTAGGGAAGCTTTATTATTAGGATTTTTATTTGCTATTTCAATAATTTTTCGAGGCCGTTCTTTTGATATTTCTAAAATTGTGGCAACTTTCTCAGCTTTTGTATATCTTTTTAAGATTTTTATTGCCTTTAATTTCTTATCTCGTTTCTTTTATCATTATGCAATTTTGTTACTTTTGGCAATATCTTGTTAGAGTCAATAAGATTATTTATTTTTCAAATATTCTGCTTGTTTGGATAAATATCCCAAGAATCGGCATTTGAGTTGATATAACCTGACTAACATTAACATATTTTCTAATGATTTTCTAATTTGTTTATAAGCTCCAAGATAGAGTTTATCTAATTCTTGCTGAAATTTTAAAGCTTGTTCTAAAACGTTGAAACATTTTTCTATAATAATCCGGTCAAATAAAAAGATATCTTTTGTTTTTAACTGTTCTTGATATACTTACTCAAGTGTGCCGTGGATAGAGTAGTTAATTGTCCCATTAAAAATTTTTTCTATTGTTTCTACATCGATATTTTTAGTGTGAGATAATTCATTTAAAGAATTTTGTAAAATTATAAAATAAATGATCTTCTAAATCTTTTACATTTATTTTTAAAGTTGACGGTAAACCACCTATTATCACTTATAGCTTAAAAGATGAATTTATTATTGCTAATTTTATAGTCTCTTTGGTTGGTTAAAACCTCCATCTTCCAGATGCGAAAGCTTTAGCTTGCCATGTTGAGCCATGATGCGTTAGCATCATAAGCCCCATGACTCAATATAGCAACAAATCACGCACCGTTTACTATCATCGATATCACATATAGTGTGGATTACAAAATATCGATACAAGGTATTAACCTATGACATCAAAAAGCGAGTGAGAGAAATTATTGCAGTAGTTGTAGAAGAACTCAATGTTAAAATAGAAAATGGAGTAATATCAAGCGATCATATACATATATTTGCCAATATACCACCTCATATTAAAGTGAGTGAATTTGTGCAAAAAGCCAAAGGGAGATCATCAAAAAAAAATACAAGAAGAATTTCCAATATTAAGAAAAAAGTATTGGGGTAGACATTTATGGGTGGTAAGAGAATACTTTAGTGCGACTAGTGGTAATGTGACTGATGACATGATTAATGAATATATTAATAGACATACTGATGCTCATGAACCAGTAATGACTACTAATATAAGACTGGAATAAGCTTTAGCTTGATTCAGCGACTTCTAGTCGCTATAGACAAACTTTCATCTCTCAGATGAAAGTGATTGATTGTTAATCCACTGAAGCAAGAAAAATCAATTATAAACATAAAATTTATTAGTTTATTATCAAATGTTAATTTGAAAGCTTTATAATTATAAAATAAAATGTAAAATAGTTATCATTGCCCTTAAGATTAATTTTTGTTATATTATGTGCTAACTTGCTACAATAGATTTATGTTGTTTTATTGGGGTATTCTCACAAGATTAAACTACTCTAACTAACATATTATCAATTATTCAAAAAATTTATGCGTAAATTAACTACATTTATTGTTATATTATTACTCACTAGTTCAGCTACTTCTGTTGATTTGCAGGAAGCTTTAACTGAAGGGTATAAGAATAATGAGGAGCTGAAAGCTGCGAGAATTAAATTTCTGAACTCAATTGAGAGTTTTCCACGAGCTTTTGCAGAGTTTATGCCTAGTGCCGGATTACAGATTAATAGAAATAATACTAAAAATAAATATAATAAAAAATATGCAGATAGACTTGGTCTTATCCTAAGGGAAACAGATAGTGATCAAGGTGCATTCACAATTGAGCAATCATTATTTAATGGTGGTTCTAGTGTTGCAGCTCTTAAAGCTGCTCAAGCAGGATTTAGAGCATCACGAGGCGAATATTATGCTGGCGAACAAAAAGTATTATTCAATTTAATAACTGTTTATCTTGATTGTTTTGAGAGCAAAGAGAAATATGATATTTCCGAAAGTAGGGTCCGTACTAACATACAACAAGTTAATACTGTTGAAGAAAAATTAAGGCTTGGAGAAGCAACAGCAATAGATATAGCTACTGCAAGAGCAGGGCTTGCAGCGGCAGAAACGAATAAGCTAGCTGCTTATGCTGATTTTCAAGGAAAAAAAGCAAATTTTATTAGAGTATTCGGAATAGCACCAACTAATATAACTATGCCTGATTTACCTAAAATGTTACCTGCTTCATTAGATGAGTTAACAAAAAAAGCTGCTAAGTTAAATCCTGATATTGATTCGGCAAGGCATAATGTGACTTCTGCTAAAGCCTCAGAAATGGCAGCAAAAGGAAAATTATTGCCGCAAGTAAGCGTAAAGTTGCAATCTGGTAGAACTCACTATAATCCGCAAGATCCAGTTGTACAAAATATAAACACTAAAAGTGTTACTACTACTCTTTCAGTAAATATACCTATTTATCCTGAAGGAGGAGCTCAATATTCGAGAATTAGATCGGCTCAGAATCAAACAAGAAATAGTGCAGTTCAGCTTGATAGTGCGATAAAGCAGACCCAAGCATGGGTTGTAAGTGTGTGGGAGGGATTTGAAGCAGCAAAATCACGTATTGTTGCAGCTAATCAAGGTGTGGACGCTGCTCAAATATCATATGATGGTACTGTGCAAGAAGAAATAGTCGGGTCTAAAACGATATTAGATGTTTTAACTGCTGAAGAAAAATTATATGAAGCGAAAATAACTCGTGTAGATGCGTATAAATCTTTAGTACTTGCGGCATATCACATGAAATTGTTAACCGGAGAGCTAACGGCTCAAAATTTAAAACTTAAAGTAAAATATTTTAGTCCTGAAGAAGAGTTTAAGACTATTAAAAAGAAAATGTTTATAGGTTTCTAACGTGAGTATAGAAAGTAAGAAGAACCAAGATATGTCTATAGAAGACATATTAAAATCGATCAAAGGAGTAATTAACGAACCTAAAAATCCTATTCACGGAAATGATAGTGAGAATGAAGATATATTAGAGCTAACAGAGATAGTAAATCAAGTTGAAGAAGAAAAGTTAATATCCACTAAATCTGCTGAGGCCATAGGTGATATTTTGAAAAATTTTACCGATACTATTAAAGATAAAAAACTGGATAACAATTTTCCATCTAAAAATGCACTTGAAGAATTAGTTGTTGAGATGTTAAAACCCGAACTTAAACTGTGGCTCGATAAAAATCTACCTTTACTTGTTAAAGAGTTAGTAGAGATTGAAATAAAGAAATTGGTGCAGAATAGTAAGCGGTAGGGTAATTATGTCATTCCAGCGAAAGCGGGAATCCAGAAAAATACCTTAATATAGATAGGTGCATATTTAAAAAAATAAACCTATAGCAAAACAAGTTTTTTATAGGTTTTACTCGAATCAAGCCTACGCAGGAATGACATCGATCCTATTATCAACTAAATTATTTAATAAATAATTATATGTTAAATAAATTATGTAAGATATTATTTTTTATCAAGCTGTTATTAATGACAGGACAAAGTTATGCTGTACCTCCTACATTACCACCCTCATTACCTGATGTCGAAGTAGCTACTACCGAAGACAAGGAGTTTAGATATAATTCAGATACTTCTATTTTTGATAAATTTAAGCAATTTTTTAGTAAACCACAAAAGAAATATATATCTCCTAAATCAACCAATGAACAAACTAAAACAGCTGATCAAGAAGAACCAAAGCTTTCACAAGAGCCTAATGAAAATGAACATGCTGATTCGTTTATGGATATCAGTAATGTAGTATTGCCTAGTGCTGCAAGTAATAATGATGTGTATACAAATACCAATCATGAAAGTAGTGTAAATTTAGCTTCTTATGATAACATACCGGATATACAAGTTATGCAACAAGAACCTAGTGAGTCAGAAATAGCTGAGACTTTTATAGATATTGGGAGTACAAAGTTACCTAGTGCTACAAGTGATGAAATGCGTGATGCTGAAATTGCTGCTAATGTACATGATGAAAATCTAGCTTCCAATATTATAACTCGTAACAACATACCAAGACCGATGGTATCTATACCTCTGGCTCGTCCCGGAAGCTATGTAGTACCTCCATCACCGCCTGTGCAAATATATAAACCGACCAATTTGTTGGCTGTGCATAAGAAGCATATTCTGCTTAATCCACCTCCTGATGTTCATAAAACGCAAGAAAGCATAATACCTATAGCACCACCTGCAACATCGTCTATACCTAATATGCCTGCTATTTCTCTGCCTGCGGTTAGTACACCGGTAACCCAAGATACTAACCCAAGTACCATACCGGCAATAGTACCTCTGGTAGGAACTCCGGTAGTACCTAGTAATGTACCTGTACCGCTAGCAATGCCTACAGATCAACCGTCTACACAACCTATAATGCCGAGTAGTACAAATACAGCTATTAGCACTACGCCTATAGTAGTCCCTGACACTAATTTTTCGGCAGATATAAATAACTCGCAAGAGACATTGACGGCTAGCTCGAATATACCGAAAAAACAAGATTGGAATACTCCGCTCATACCTGTTGTTGTAGTGAATCCTAATCAAAGTAAGTCTTCAGAGATGCAAGTTAAGAATAGTCAAACTACAAATAATCAAGAGAAATCACTACCGGTAAGCTCTCCAAATGTTATGATGCAAGAACAATATAATAACATAAATAATGAAACATTGGAATCGGCAACAAAATTTGTTAAAGATGAAACGCAAATGTTACTTTTACCTGATGATGATATAGTCCTTGGTAAACTAACGGAGCAAGCGACTTTAGAGCAGATGGATATGTATGCATATATAAGGCTATTCCAAAAGAAAGAAGAATGGATAGTAAATGCCGAAAGAAGAAAAGTTGTAGAGAGTTTTATTAAATATGATAATGACATAAATAAAAAGAAAGATATTTATGCCAACCTATCTTATTATGGTGCAGTAGATAATGCTTTTAGAGCAGTGGATAGAAACAATCTTTTTGGGCTGCGTGCGTTACTTGATGTTTATCCGATATTGCAAGAAAAGAGCAGACTAGGTGAAACATTACTAACTGCTGCTACTTATAACGATAATTATTATTTAGCAAAATTTTTGGTCATACGCGGCATTAAAATTTCTACTTTAAATTATAAGTGTCAATATCCATTAGATATTGCCTTAGTTCAAGGAAATTCTAACATAGCGTGCATATTAATCAAAGCTAAAGGTTATAATTGACGGTATTCTTTGCATAATTGTCATCCCGTGATCAAGTCATGGGATGACGTCGGATATTTTTTCTTATCAAGATCATAATTCAAATAATTCTTGCAAAGCATAATTGCTTTTCTATATTAAATAGTTTAATTTAGGACAAAAAATAATTAATTACCTCCCTTGATATATGCATGATTTATTCAGCTTTAACAAAGAAAAAAAAATTAAGCTAGTTAATAATAGCTATAGTGCAAAAGATATTGAAGTATTAGAGGGGCTTGAGCCTGTTCGTAAAAGACCGGGGATGTATATTGGCGGCATCGATTCAAGTGCTATGCATCATTTAGTATCTGAGGTGCTGGATAATGCTATGGATGAAGCAGTTGCAGGTTATGCAAGTATTATCACGATAAAAATGCATCAGGATCATAGTATTACTATATTTGATAACGGTCGTGGTATCCCTATTGATAATCATCCTAAATTTCCTGATAAATCTGCTTTAGAGGTAATTTTAACTACTCTTCATTCGGGCGGTAAATTCTCAAATAATGTTTATCATACTGCAGGTGGTTTACACGGTGTTGGAATATCGGTAGTTAATGCTTTATCTAAACATTTAGATGTAAAGGTTTATAAACAAGGTAAATTATACAGTCAAAGTTACTCTAAAGGAGAAAAGTTAACTGGTTTAATATGTGAAGAAGCGCCTAAAAGGCTAAGAGGTACATCAATAAATTTCACTCCCGATCCAGAAATTTTTGGTGAAAAATTACATTTTAATCCTAAAAAGATTTATGAGCTGGCAAGGTCAAAAGCTTATTTATATCGCGGTGTTACTATAGAATGGGAATGCGAAGTAGAAGTGTCGTCAGATATACCTAAAAAGGCATTAATAAATTTTCCAAATGGTTTAAAAGATTATCTAAGTTCAAAAATAACTCTCGATAATTTAATTACTCAGGAAATTTTTTCAGGCAATATAGAGTCTAAGCCGGATGGGGTAATACTTGAATGGGCAATCTGCTGGCAAAATAACGATAACTCGGCATTTATTCAATCTTACTGTAATACTGTTCCAACTCCACAGGGAGGAACACATGAGCAAGGGCTTAAGTCGGCTATTTTGCGTGGGCTTAAAACATATGGTGAAATGATAGGGAATAAAAAAGCTGCTAATCTGACCATTGAGGATATTTTAGAAACCGCAAGCGTCGTACTTTCTATTTTTATATCTGAACCATCTTTTCAAGGGCAAACTAAGGAAAAATTAGTATCACAGGGTGTAAGTAAGCCTGTTGAGAATATAATAAAAGATCATTTTGACCACTTTCTTAGTAGTAATAAAGCTTTAGCTACTAATCTTCTTGAACATGTAATTGCTATTGCTGAATTTAGAATAAGTAAGAAAAACACAAAAAATATTTCTCGTAAAAATGCTACTCAAAAATTACGTTTACCCGGTAAACTTGCCGATTGCACACGAACATCACCTGAAGGAACGGAATTATTTATCGTGGAAGGTGATTCGGCCGGAGGATCTGCAAAACAAGCACGTAATAGAGAAACACAGGCAGTGTTACCATTATGGGGAAAGGTGCTAAATGTTGCGAGTTCTAGGCTTGAAAAAATCGTTAATAATCAAGCAATACAGGATTTAGAAATAGCACTTGCTTGCGGTAGTTTAAAAAATTATAAAGAAGAAAATTTGCGTTATGAAAAAATAATTATTATGACTGATGCAGATGTAGACGGAGCCCATATAGCTTCGTTATTAATGACTTTCTTTTTTTTACGAATGCCGAAATTGGTAGAAAAGGGGCATTTATATTTAGCGAAACCTCCGCTTTATCGCTTAACACAATCTAATAAAACTTATTATGCAGCTGATGAAGAGGAAAAAGCTAGGTTAACGGATAAATTATCCAAAACAAGTAAAGCTCAAATTGAAGTCGGTAGATTTAAAGGGCTCGGTGAAATGATGCCTGCTCAATTAAAAGAAACTACTATGCATCCTGAAAAAAGATCGCTTTTAAAGGTGACTTTAGAAGATTTCCAAAATGTCGATAAAATAGTAGATGATTTAATGGGTAAAAAGCCGGAAAAAAGATTTCAATTTATTTATGAACAAGCTTTAGTTAAAATGGACAAAATTATCAATGATTTAGATATTTGAAGAAAAATGTCACTACGTGGCTTGAGACCATCAGGGTCTTAGCAGTTTGTGATACAAGATCCCATGATCAACTCGTGGGATGACATTGAAGAATTTTATTCACACATTGCTGATGCATCTTTCTCAATGACGTTAAAAACACAAAATTAAACACATATTTGGAGTATTATGTTATTACGTTTAATTATAACACTATGGTTTAGTATAAATT